>JAATVL010000169.1 GCA_014523525.1 Nitrososphaerales archaeon TH703
AACTATTATCTAATATTATTTTAGCTAAATCTCCACTTTGAGTTATCGCTATCTTAGTATCCCTTTTTGCTTTAATTCGGTTTTTCTGTTCTTTTGCCCTGTAAGATAATCTGCCAAATATACTAGATATATCGTGAAGCCCCACACACAGACTACTCAAACTCCCTTAGCTTTATTTCGGATCTTTGCTTCCTTTGTACTATTATTATGAGGGTCGCGATTGCAACATAGGCAATTTGGAATATCTCTGTTGGTATATCGTATATTGGTATATTAATTCCGCCTGTGGTAATTGGGTTAGGACCTTTGGTTGCAGCGTATAGTGCGATTAGTGCTATTGTTCCGCATATTCCTATATAATACCATTTTCTTCCCCATCTTTTTGTCATTGGGACCGACCAAAAGAGTTGTGTTATTCCAGCCACTAAAAGGAAGAATCCTAATTTATCTATATTAAAGGTTGCAGTCAATAGGCCTGGTCCTACTAATGAACGCATGATTCCGTCCAGTCCTCCTAATACGTGGGATGCAACTACTAAATGCAATATTCCAGCCATCGCGATCATAGCTCCTGCCAAATAATAAAGATAGGTCTTTTTATTCATGATTCCTTTTCTTTCATAGGTCTGTTGCGATCTTTCCTTTCGTATTCCAAGAATCCTAGCAGTAGATGCAAGCACTGGAGCGATAGTTGTCGCTGCTGCTATTATTGCTGAAGGTTTCTTTTTTGTTGTTGTTCCTACTGTTATTTTTTTATTATTCAATTTTTCTCAATAGAACTATTTTACGTTCTTATGATTATAAACATGGGGACAGATTTCAACTTTGGATTCCGCATCCGGATTCCAAAAGTGGAATTGAACAGCCTATTTTAATATCTGGATCTCATTATAATCAGTGTCTTAGAAATTGGAGAGGGATAAAAATTGATATTAATCCAAACCCAAATCTCGATTATCCAGACTATTGTATATTTTGTTGCTGCCGTAGTTCCAATCTTTCTCTTCTTTGTATTAAAAATGCATGACAATAGTAATAATAATCACTTTCGAGGTCTACTAATAGTACTTGCAGGTTTTGTAATCGTACAAGGCATATATCATTTTGTAGGTGCCCTCGGTTTTAGCCAGTTGGCTAAAGGAATATTGGAACCAATATCATTTGTTATATTACTTTTATTTGCGATCAGCTATTTTATTACTAGATCCAAAACGAAAAGGAAGGAGGATGCCAAAGTACAGTGATACAGATTCATAGCGAAATCACCTTTTTGTTTTCTAGTATATTAACAATAATTATGCTACTAGTAACAATGACCATATTCGGATTCCTTACAGCTAAATATAGAAATATTAGAAGATTTAAGTTCCAATTATCTATATTCATTTTGCTCTATATCATAGGAGAGATATTTGAACTTTACAAATTTCCAATCCTTTCAACATCATTACCCTATATTGGACCACAATTTCACATAACGGCAGCGCTATTCTTAGCTATAATGCTATGGTTGAGACTATATTCAGGTAGAAGGAATGAATATAAGATGATCGATAAGTTCGAGTCTGTTGAACAGGATGATTTAGAAGGTACTAATGGAAATATGTAAAAAAGCAAATTCCTTCCTTTGATTCATAAGACTAGTCTAATGAGAAGAATCTCCCAACCCACTTTTTTGCAATGTCAAAATTTTGCTCAGCTTCTACAATCATCTCGTTATTTTCGTATTTTACACTAATAGTCTTTAATGTAGAGTGGTATAAACTAAATTTCTTTCCGGCCGGTGTAATTACGATTTTATCGACTATAAGTAAGCCTTCGTTAAGAAGCCATTTCATTTTTCTAAACGCAGTAGTATGTGGAATATCATTATTTTCGTGTGTAATATCAATAAAGGATTTCGAATGATCCATCACACAATTCATTATTTTTATCATCTCTTCATCAGCCAAAGCAGTAACGAGGGCTCTCTTTACCCTTTGACTTTTGATGATCATTAGTATATCCAAAGGATACTTAACTACAAATACTTGTGTTTTATCTCCAAATAGAAGCATCTAATGGTCTAATCACCGGTCACGTGTCCCAATACTCTTCTTGATAATCTCTAGTTTTGTCATCTATGTCACTTTGTGTTCAAGACAAGGATGGATAGATTGACACTGCCTTATCATGTGATAATCTTTAACTTTATCTACGTATCATCTTCTAAACTTTTGATTGTTGCTGCTTTCCTATAATCGAAGAATTTCTCAAGTCGCTTACATACATAACCTTCAAATAACCTTCCTACAAGGCTATATGGAAGTTCGAAGTCAACCTCATCTATTACTTCAGTTTGCTTTTGATCCTCGTTGATATGAATATCATGGAATTTGTGCAAGTGCCTCCACTTTCTTAAAGGGCCAGTTAACATTTCATCTAAATATTGATAGGGCCTTATGGATTTTATTACGGAGTGCCATTTCCTCTTGGAGATCATTAATTTTCCCTCAAGCCAAAATTCTGATCCTTGGATAAGTTTTTGGCTTGTGGCACTAGTAATTTTAAGTTCTATCTCTACGGGGGTTATTATTTCAAGATGTTTGATATCTGTATAAAATTCCCAAACTCTATCTATAGGACTATTCACAACGAAACTATGTTTGAAGGCCCGCAAGTATCATACAAATATTTGCGTATCGGATATTAAATATCTATACACAACTTCGAGTTTTCTAGCTTTGTTTCAAACATCATTAAGTATTCTTTGAGCCAGTTATTTGTAATTCTAATATTCATCGTAAATGTCATTGTTGCTGTATTTGTATCCTGTACGCTCAACACATAAAGAACAGATTGTTTAGTGATAGGATGAATTATGTTGAAATCATTGCAAAAAATAGGAGAGAAGAGATCAATACATTCAGGTTGATGTTAAATAGTAGCAGTACTTCGCATTGTTGTCATCTACTATGCCGGTTTAGGAAGTACCAATATCTCGCCAACCATGCTTGGAGGATGTACGTGGCACCAGTACGTTATTGTTCCAGGTTTGTCCGCAGTAAACGATACTGTGTGGATCTGTCCCCTATCAAGTGGAAAGGTTCCAACGCCATCGACGGTTATCACATGATGCGGACCTTGTACACCTAAGAAATGAAGAGTGACCGTGTCGCCTTGATTAACGACTATTTGATCTGGAGCAAATGTAAATGATCTCATATCCCAAGCTCCTACTTTGTTAGGCGGTCTTAACACAAGCCCTGGTCCAGCAGGCAGAGTAGTATTTGGGAACTTTTCGGCTGGATGCGGTGGAGTGTTCTGGGTGCAATTACCACATGCTACGCCAGCTTGCGAGCCTGTTGGTCCATCAAAGTGTACTGTACTTATCCAGAAAGTCTTGTTAGTTGATTGGCTTGGGGTGACTGTTACAACAGTAGTATTTGCTGCTGCTGTTGTTGCATTACTCTTGGCACTTTGTGCTAATACGTTATGCGATGTCTGGCCCTGTATTCCAAGAATCATACCAGCAGATATGATCACTACGGCAATAGTTGCCGCTGCAATTATAATTGAAGGTTTCGTTGTTTTCTTGTTGTCATTCAATATCGTTTACGCCTTTGTAGTTATATATAAATCCTGATTAACTATGTTCTGTAAAGGTGTACTATTTTTCATCTTTTGGTTTCGTATTTCTAAAACTCAGATACAGAGATATATTGTTAATGATCTTCAATGCGCCTCCTAACACAAATGGTGCTGAATTCTAAAATCAAATTATGTAGGATAATCATCGTGGTAAATTATTCACATACCCTCCCGCTAATTCGTGTTCTGCTGTTCTAAGTGCTAACGCAATGATTCTTAATAAGGGATTTACCCCTAACGAGTAAATTATAGAAACCAGTTAATTGGTTTTATAGAGTGTTCATAATAACGGTACACTAGAACAGTACATAAAATCTGATAAGGAGGATTGTTTCTCGTTGTTATAAGCATTTTCATACCTCGTTGTTACAAGCTATGGTGCTACAATCGATTCTCTCTACAAAATTTGTAAATAGAATTCCTTCGCATAAGTGTATTAAAAATAAAAAAAGTAGTTCCAGTATCTAAAATCAAGACTGTAAGCCGTTCACTGTTCTACCTGAAAATTACTTACCTTCTTGTTGGTTTCAGCAGGATAAGCAACCAATAGAATATATTTTCTTGGTGGTAAAGTAAAGGAGTATTGGCCATCTATAAAAACAATTGAATTTACGGTATAACCAGTCTGTTGTTCTGCAGATACTACTGCAGCAGAAGAGCTCTCGTCTTATGAAATATCAAATCTTTGGCTTTTTGAGAATCAATTCCTTCATTGGTAAAGACCTCTAACATATAGATTCGGTTAAGTACAGGATTTTCACTCTGACGAGTTAATAGATGGTTAATAATGTCTGGGTCAACTTTCGGAAGATATTTCTGATAGTTGTTTTACGATTCCTCAGATTGTTCTGTGACTTCTATTAATTTAGACAATTTTGGAAGTAACCCTCCTCCTTTGTAATGCTCTCAGTATACCTGAGCCCATTATTACGTATCCTATTACACTGACTGTCAAAAATGTTGCTACCCTTTCGCCTCTATCTATCACTGATACTCCTAACGCAGTTGTTCCGATAAGTGCACCGCCCACTATAAGGAGAGTAGTTGTTGCGTTTGATTTGTTTTTTTCTCGTATACCGATACCAAAAGCTAGGAAGAACAAGATTATTGATGATATACCAAAGTTGGATATGCCAAAGGGCCTCTTATCTATACTCACTGGTAAAAATCCATATTTGATAGTACGTTCCATAGATCCATTTGCAATATGGATCAGTAATAAGGTCATCGCGGCTATAGCAAGCATTTCAGATATTTGGTACTTGCGAGTCTTAGTCCAAATCTGTGTCATATCAATTAAATCAGCTTAATTCATTTAGTATCAACTAAATATATAAATAGGCTGTTCAATTCCAGTTTGGAGTCCAACGTCGGACTTGATCTATTCTTATAATCATACCAATGCTAGATATACTTGTAGACTAAAATTGAATAACAAAGAAATTGCAGGAAGACACAATCACAATTTTTTAGTTAGTCAAGGTACTTGTATTATTCCCTTCATTGTGGTTGGATGGTATAGGCAGTGATATCCAAACGTTCCAGTCATATTTGGCTTAAATGATACTTGACCTGAACTACCCGAATGTAGGTCCCCGCTTGTTGCAAGCTGTTTACCATTTAAGTCGATGATTAATTGATGCTTAAAGCCTGTTGGATTTTGAATTTGTATCGTTTGGTTGCTGTTTGCTTTGAAGTTCAAGGTAGGATTAATTGCTCCGTTAGTAGTGTTTACCCACGCGGTAAATAATTTAGCAGTTAATTGAAATGAATTTTTGCTGATTCCTTGCCCCGCTGCTTCTCTATATGTAGTAATCGTAAATAGAAGTAAAGCTACAACCCCGATTGCTAAGGTGGCAGTAGTTTGGGTAAAGGTTTTCTGCATCCCTTACAATTCTCTAACATTGATATATACTTATCGTTACGTCTGAAGGTATAATAAATAATTTCATAGTCAACAAAGAGATGTGTAAACTTGATTACTATTCAGAAATAACAATCTCTGAAAATTGAATCCCGTTAATATATCCAGTTTCGTAAGGCATGATGCTTCGAATCAAAAACATTTCCTTATCACAGTAAACCGAATCGGTAGGAGTTAACAAAGTTAACTAATGTTTAATAAGTACCTGATTAGGACTGTTGTGCTGAACAGCGAGCAAGAACAAGTTCTAATACGAATGAACAGTTTATCTAGAGGTCGCTGCGAAAGGGCAATAGTTTCATTCTGCCTGTTATTATGGTATTGGAAGTGCCATCTCTGATGAAATTGGGTACCAGTTCACCTCTGCAAATTGCAACGTAAGTCATCATGACAATCCTGACCCTGTGGATATGGCACTATTACTGTTTGCCCTGAATAAATTCCAGACAGAGCGAGAATAAAGTATGTTAGGTTTATTAATTAAGTTTCGTGATTTTTGGATATTGATTGCAAATGATAGATGGCTCTCACTAAAATCATTTATTTTTCTCTTATTATAGAAAGAAATCAAACTGGAGGGACTAGTCTGATTTTTCATATTGATCCAAATTTTCAGTAAATGTACACTTTTAGTATTGAATTCTATCGTTATCAAAAGGGTCCAAGGGGATTTGAATCCTTCATGTAGTAGGGTTCAACTAATTTTCCTAAAATGGGACCAAGGAGATGTGAATTGTTATTGATACAATTTTTAGACCCGCCATTGCGTGATGCTCAACATAATTACTATCTGTTTGAACAAACGTTAATTTGTGAAAACAAATGGAAATTATATTCCAGGCCTAATATCTGCTGTTTGGGTTTTATATTTATAATATTTTGTGCCACGAGCATTAGATAAATGGCTTCATAATAATCGATACCAGTGCTGCAACGGCGGCACTTGCAGGTATAGTGATAATCCAAGCATAAACTATTCTCTTGCCTATACCCCATCTAACTGCCGACAGCCTTTTTGTTGCGCCTACACCCATTATAGCACCCGCGATTGCGTGAGTAGTACTAACCGGAATGCCCAACCAAGCCATAGATGTCAAAATGACGCCCCCTCCTGTTTCAGCACAAAATCCTTGGTAGGGACGTAGACTAGTTAACTTGAACGCCATAGTCTTGACTATCCTCCAACCTCCAAAGAACGTACCAAGTGCAATGGCGGATGCAGCAACCAATATGACTTCATAGGGTACTACGAATGAGGCAGAGTCAAGCATTCCGCCTGCAATTAATAAGGCTGTGATAACTCCCATCGTTTTTTGACC
>JAATVL010000170.1 GCA_014523525.1 Nitrososphaerales archaeon TH703
ACATGGACATACGTTTCCATCAGAGCTCAGGTCTAATATTAATAAAATTATTATGGGACACATGCATCCGACATTTTTCAGAGAAAATAGCGTTTTGAATGGACAAAAAATCTGGATTTTTTTAAAAGTAAAAAAAGAAGCCATATTTCCGAGTGCGAAAGGACTGTTAGATCTTGTATTGTTACCTTCATTTAACAGATATATTTATAGTAACAGTAAATTAAAAAACAAGAAAGCAAATTCACCCATTTTGAAAAAAATATTGAGAAAGGATTTTATAGATAAGTGTTTGATTGTATCAATAGATGGAACCATAATTGGAAATGAAAATATTCTAAGCGATGTTTTAACTACTGACTTTAATTAATATGATATTTGGACAATGGGTTAATTGATGGTTTATTTTTATTTCTCCAGTCCAGACAATGTATGAATGAAATTGCAGATTCTACTGTGGTAAGAACAGGAATCCCCATTTCAACAGCTTTTCTTCTGATTTGATATTCATCATCCAGCATTCCAACGTACTTTTCAATTGTAGAGGTTGAAGGAATATTTATTATGAAATCTATTTTCTTGTCATAAAGGAGATCTGAAATATTTGGTTTTCTTACTGGTTCGCTTATCTTGTGAACTTCTTGCACATTTTTAGTGATGTTGTTTTTAATAAATTCAGCCGTGTGTTCAGTTGCTAGAATTTTAAATTTCATAGAATTTATGAGTGAAATCGGAGAAAGCATTTTTTCTTTGTTTTTTTGCCCTCCTATAGTTATTAAGGCCGATCCTGAAAGTGGTAAATTATATCCAGCTGCTTCATAAGCTTTTGACAAGGCATCGTAAAAACTGTTTCCATGACAAGCAACTTCACCTGTTGATTGCATTTCAACTCCTAAGACTATGTCTGAACCTTCTAATTGCATAAATGAAAATTGTGGGACTTTTATTCCAAAGCCACTAACTTTTAACCATGGTTCATTAAGGCCGTCTGGTAAATTACCATTAATAATAGCTTTAGACGCTAACGAAATCAAATTAATTCCAACTATTTTTGAGACAAAAGGCATAGTCCTTGATGCTCTGACATTTGCCTCTATCACATATACTTCTTCATCCTTGACCAAGTACTGAATATTAAGCGGACCTTTTACCTCCAACTTTCGTGCTATCATATTGGAGTAATCTACTATTGTATTCATTGTTTGTCTGTTCAACCTCCATGGTGGTATACACATCATGGCATCTCCTGAATGAATACCTGCATAATCAATGTGCTCAATTAATGCACCTATAAACACATCCTTTCCATTGCATACTGCATCTACTTCAACCTCGGCTGAATCCTGAAAGAATTTGCTAATCACAATCGGATATTCCGGGCTAACTTGCGCTGCCTCCTTAATATACCGTTCTAACTGTTCTTCGTTCCAAATTACTTTCATAGCCGCACCACTTAACACGTATGAAGGCCTTACTAAAACAGGGAAGCCTACGTTTTGAGAAAAAATTTTGGCTCCGCTTAAGTTTGTAAACTTATTCCAGGGAGGTTGTTTTATATTCAACGAATCGAGTAATCGACTGAACTTTTCTCTATCTTCAGCCATATCGGTGTGGATACTGTCAGTACCGATAATACGTACATTTAGTTGACCTAATTTAGGAACAAGATTATTTGCTGTCTGTCCTCCAACACATGTAACTATTCCCTTTGGGTTTTCCTTTTCATATATATCTAGAATTCGTTCTAATGATAACTCCTCAAAATATAGTCTATCGGATATATCATAATCAGTAGACACTGTTTCAGGATTGCAGTTAATAACTGAGACAGATTTTATGCCATTATTTTTTAGACCCCAAACCATATTGACCGTACCCCAGTCAAACTCTACGCTACTTCCTATTCTGTAAGGTCCTGCACCAAGGACCATTACAGAATTTTTCTCTTTTCTAAAAACAATATCATCTTTGTCTCCTCCATAGGTTAAATAAAGATAATTTGTTTTTGCAGGCCATTCTGCAGCTAGCGTATCAATTTGTTTTACCACTGGATTAATACCAAACTTTTGCCTCACCTTTCTTGCACTTATCTCCTTCAAGCCTAAACACTGCCCGATTTGTAAATCTGAAAATCCGTACTTTTTTGCATCTCGCATTAAATTCTCAGTAATATCAGACACATCGACCTCGTGTAATTTATCATATAAATCCAAGATATTTTTGATTTTAATTAAAAACCATGAATCTATGGTTGAAAGTTTATTTATTCTAGATATGGGAATTCCCAATCTCATTGCCTTAACAACATCAAATAAAATTTCATCACTTGGATACAATAATTTTTGCTCAACTAATTCTAGTTCTTCCTTTACATCTTCGTCATTTCCGACTAAACCCATTTTTCCGGTATCATTCATTCTAATTGCTTTTTGTAAGACTTCTTCAAATGTTCTGCCAATAGCCATTACTTCCCCTACTGACTTCATACTAGTACCAATCCTTCTATTAACTAGTTCAAATTTTCTGAAATCCCATCTAGGCATCTTTAGAACTACATAATCAAGTGAAGGTTCAAAGCAAGCTGTGGTAGCCTTAGTTATACTATTAATTAGTTCTGTGAGTGAGTAACCCAGACCCATTTTTGCAGCCATATACGCCAAAGGATACCCTGTTGCTTTGCTAGCTAGTGCCGATGATCTAGAAAGTCTGGCGTTTATTTCTATTGCGCAATAGGATTCACTTAATGGATCTAAACCAAATTGAATATTGCATTCTCCTATGATACCGCAATATTCAATTGCTCTAATAGC
Organism: Nitrososphaerales archaeon TH703; assembly: GCA_014523525.1. Taxonomy (GTDB): domain Archaea; phylum Thermoproteota; class Nitrososphaeria; order Nitrososphaerales; family Nitrososphaeraceae; genus TA-21. Next base: position 2,808 of record JAATVL010000170.1, read on the forward strand.
AGCAGACCGTAGTCTGTGATATTCTTCATTATTGAGAGTCTGTGAAGGAGCAATAACAATATTGTCGCCTGTGTGGACTCTCATTCCTAAAACATTTTCCATATTGCAAATTGCAATACTGTTACCTGTACAGTCCCTCATCATCTCATATTCAATTTGTTTCCAACTTCCGATGTATTTTTCAATTAGAACCTGACTTACCAAACTTAAGGACAGTCCGCGTTGTACAATCTCCTGAAGTTCATATTCATTATGTGCAACTCCTCCTCCCTTGCCACCAAGTGTGTATGCAACCCTGATTATCACTGGGTATCCTATTTTACTTGCAACATCCAGGGCTTGGCTTATATTATATGCAGGAGAACTCTCTAGCACTGGAACGTTACTCTTTATCATAGAGGTTTTAAATTGTTCTCTATCTTCAGTAATCTTTATGCTATTTATGGGTGTACCCAGTACTTGTATTTTGTATTTGTCTAGAATTCCTTCATCGTGTAAAGATACTCCACAATTTAATGCGGTTTGTCCACCAAAACCTAACATTATTGAATCAGGAAGTTCTTTTTCTATTATTTGTTTTATATAATATCCATTTACTGGTAACAAATATACCTTATTTGCGAATCTCGTATCTGTTTGGATCGTTGCTATATTAGGGTTTACCAGTATGGTCTTAATTCCTTCTTCGGCTAAAGCTTTGAGGCATTGTGAACCGGAGTAGTCAAATTGGCGGTCAGAATTTCTGACATTCGCCCGCTTCTCCGATTTTTATTGCTCCGCTTCCCAACACGATTGTTTTCTTTATGATTTCATTCTTTGGAAAATTTTCCCACCTCCATTAACTTTGTCAATTTGAATAGACTTTTCCTTTGATCCATTCTGTAAAACAAGATCTTTAAAACTTTCGAATATGTGCACGCAATCATAAGGACCAGGAGATGCTTCAGGATGAAACTGTACTGCAATTACAGGTTTTGATTCATGTTTGATACCTTCAATAGTATTATCATCAGAGTTAATGTACCAAGCTTTAAATCCAGTTTTATCGAGTGTATTTGATTTAACTCCATATCCATGATTTTGGCTTGTAATAAATGTTTGATTGGTGTCGACTTCAGTACAGCCTTTATTTTGGCCTCTGTGTCCAAATTTTAGCTTGTATGTATCACCTCCTGCAGCAAGTGCTATAATTTGGTTCCCCAAGCATATTCCTAAGATCGGTAATGATGAAGCAAATAATTTAACAACTGTCTCTATTGTACTATTGCACATTTTGGGATCTCCAGGACCGTTACTTATTATAATACCTTTTGGCTTATATGCAATAATCTTATTAAACGGAATATCCCACGGAACTCGAATAACCCTGAAACCCATTCGTAAAATATTACGAATAATACTATATTTTGTGCCAGTATCAATTAATACTATCGGGTCTAAGGAAGGATCTCCATATTCGATTGTTTTCTCAACGGATACTTGAGGCATAAAGTTAAATCCTTCATATCTGGTCTTCTTAATAATATCCAATAGATCTTTTGTGTTAATTTGATTTTCAGAGACTGAAAGTGCACCTTTCATCACTCCCTTTATTCTAATTTTCTTGGTTAAATCACGTGTGTCAATCCCACTTATCCCTGGTATCCTTTCATCGTATAGCCATTGATCCAGTGTTTTGTGGCATTCTCTATGATTCGCTACGTTAGAAAGTTCGTGAACTACTAATCCGGAAACTTGAATCTTATCAGATTCAAAATATTTTGGTAATCCGTAACCATCACGAATAGATCTGCTCGGCACTCCATAGTTTCCAATGAGTGGATAAGTCATACATAATATTTGTCCTCTATACGATGGATCAGTTAATGTTTCAGTATAGCCAACCATGCCTGTATTAAAAACAAATTCACCGCCTACTGTTTTTGGATAGCCAAAACCCGTACCACGATACGTTGAACCATCTTCTAAAATTATCATCGCATTAAGGCCTATGTGATTACCATAAATTGTAGGAATTTTGACCCTCATAGAGTTGTAAAATATCGAAATTTAAATTTTCCTAACTTGATTGAATAGCAATTAGCAAGCATGTGCCACGAAGAATTAGACTATCCATTATATTAATAACGAATCTCTTGTCGGAATATCTGTAAGATTATTTATTCTACCTACTTTAACCAATCTATAGGAATATCTTGGTATAAACCATTAGGCAGTACTCTTCGTATTGAAATTGGCAAGACTCTTGAATTCAGCTCTGCCACAGCAACTGATATAGTATCGTTAAACTTGTTTGATGAATCCACTAGAGTTGGTGCACCTAGAGAAAGTTGCAGTGATCTTGCACCTACTATTCTCGCACGTTCAAAACAAGTCAGTGTCGGAGGTCCTATCAAAACTTGACTGTCTTGAGGAGTTATCTCCCTGGATTCAAAATCCATCTCTGGATAAACTACAACTTCGTCTTTTGGCCTGCCACTTTTTGACT
>JAATVL010000171.1 GCA_014523525.1 Nitrososphaerales archaeon TH703
AGATTGTTGAGCTTGTCGTATTTGTCTCTAAATTTATAAAACGCTATAGATTTATGACGGTAAAGTCAAGTAATTAGAAATGAGTGAACAAGAAATTCCACCGTGGTTAAGAGAGCAACTTTCAAGGCTACAGCAGCTGCAGCAAAATTTACAAGCTATTATGATGCAAAAACAACAACTTGAAGCAGAATCTGTTGAGATAGAAAAGGCTACCGAAGAACTTAAGAAATCAGGAGAGGATGAAGCAATCTACAAGAGTGTTGGACCTTTATTGATTAAAACCAAAAAGGATGATACTCTTAAGGAGCTAGACGAAAAGAAAGATCTCTCAAACACTCGCTTGGTAGTTCTAGGTAAACAAGAGACAAGAGTAAAGGAGAATTTAAAGGAAGTTGAAAACAAGATAAATGAAATGATTCGAATGGGACAAGGGCAAGCAAGTAATTTGGGTACCAAGCCAAACAATCGATGATTTTTGTCTCACTTTGAATAATTCTTTAATCTAAGTGAGCATTTTAATCACTAATTTAGAGAACACGATTTCTGGACAGAAACTGCTTATCTCACTTTAGTCCAATTTAAGAATTAATTTACATGTTTGACAGAAAAACCTTTTACGTCATATTGACTCCGAAACTAATATCCTCTTAATTGTGGTTGTTCACACAACTGGAAAAAAATTAGAACCAGATACATATTCAAACCTATCCCTATTCTTTTGCCGGGATGGGAATTTCTCTCGTTGTTTTTCTCATTTCAATAAATGTCTCCGTCTTCTGTACTCCTTCGATACGACCGACTCGTTCCGATATCAACTGGTGCATTTCGTCTAAAGAGTGAGAATTCATTGTTACTAATATATCAAATCTCCCTGTAACCTCAGAAACTTCCGTAACACCCGGAATGCTGAATAATTCACTCAAAACATTGTCTCTCAACTTTGAATCCATGTTTATACCAGTTAGCGCCTTCACATTAAACCCAAGCGCTTCATCATTCATCAATATCGTGAATTTTCTAATAATTCCCCTCTTTACTAATCTCTTAATCCTGCTATAAACTACCGATGCGTTGATATTGATTTTCCTTGAAAGTCTGGGAACCGAAATAGATGCATCATTTGAAAGTTCCTCCAAAATTTTAAGATCTAAATCGTCAATTTTATACATAGAAATCACTTATTATATCGTAAATTTTGAGGTTAATAAATGTATTAATTTCAATTTTATTTATTTTTTTTATCAATAATGCACGATTAAATAATTTTTTTCGATTTAAACAGCTCAGCCAATAATATAGCACCCTTTGCAGAACCCATTTTTTCATTGTGAGTTAAGAGTACATATTTTATACCGTTCTTAAATACAGTATCCTTTCGCAATCTTCCAACAACAGTCGACATTCCATCATTAATCTCCCTATCAATTCTTGGCTGAGGTCTCGTAGGATCGTCATGAACAATAATATAATCTTGTGGTGCAGAAGGCAACTCTCTTATTGATACAGATTTGGAAAAGTTAATCATTGATTCTTTTACCTGATCAGGTAAAGCAGCTTTCTTCAGTTCAGCAAAAACTGTTTCAGTATGTCCATCCATTACGGGTACTCTTGTACATGTACAGCTTACCTTTACGGAAGCATTCACGATTGAATTACCATCAAACTTTCCTAGGATCTTTTTTGTTTCGACTTGAACCTTTTCCTCTTCTTTTGGTATGTACGGGATTACATTGTCCATGATATCTAATGCAATTACTCCCGGAGATCTACCAGCTCCAGAAAGAGCCTGTAGTGAAGTCATAAAAACACTTTCCAATCCCATTTCATCCATTAATGGCTTGAGCGTTATGGCCATGCCTGTTGTTGTACAGTTAGGTAATGGTGCAATAAAGCCATTCCATTTCCTATTCTTTCTCTGAATGTTTAACAATTCACAGTGTTCATCATTGAGCCCTGGAATTAATATGGGAACGTCGTCTTCATATCTAAATGCGGCGGCGGTACTTATTACAGGGACTTCTGTTGCCATTCTTGGTTCAATCATCTTCGCATCTTCAGATTCAAGAGCGGTAAATATAAGATCAACTTTATTCGGGTTTATTTCTTCAACTCTATTTAGGACCATTTCTCTTACATTTTCAGGAATATTCTCCTTATTATGCCATTTGAGTAGCGAAGTATTTGGATCTCTAAGTGCATCAATGTATCTTTTTCCTGCAGATCTCTCTGAGGATGCAATTTGTACCAATTCGAACCATGGGTGTTTATTGAGTCCAATAACAAATTCTTGCCCTACAGCGCCCGTCGCACCTATCACCGCAACTTTTAACATAATGTGCGGTTATTCAGAACGCAACTAATATTCGTTTTCAGAAAAAACATAATCTTATCCATTTTTGTAATGCATACTACATTTATTACGCCAAAATAATGACTGAAAGCTGTAGAGATACAGCAAGACTAAGAAGGAAAAAATATTATCAGCTATTAATGAAGTAATAAGTAAGAAAGGAAGAGACTGGGAATAGTTGGAATTTTATTGGTAGTAACAGTTTTTGCTGCTTCCATGTCGGCTACGAACTGGGGACTAGCTTATAAGATTTATTGCACAATTTCTTGCAGGCAAAAGTAAATGCACATGACTACTTAACCCGTTATTAGTAATCTTAAGCAAGGCATCATTAATTATTAAGTCATGGGAAAAATAATTTGATAAGAAAGATATGCTATAACTGATTTTCATCTTGCAACTAGGTTATGTATGTGTCCTGTGTGTGATGTAACTCTATGCTCACATTCTGTTCCTTCAGGTGGATTTAACTCGTTGGCAGAGACGCATGCAAAAAACAAATCTCCTTTTTGGATCGGCCCAATTTCAGGAATCTTGTCAAATACGAATGGAACGATTATCGTGTTGTCGTCAGATTTTTTGAGCAACTTTTGTGCATCTATTGTCTTTGACTCAATTTCACCTTTAATCATGGTAACCACTTTGAGATCCTTTACGTCTTTTCTATCAGAAAGCGGTATCGAGACTCTAATAATTGGATTCTTTATTTCCTCACCATTGACAGTTTGGAACGACCCGGTAGACAAAGTAACCCCAGGCCCCGAACCTATGCTTATCGTGTTTTTTCCATTTGGTTTCAGATTACCCTCTACGCAAGAATAGGATTTCATCTGATCTGTTTGCGCATTAAGGTCATAGGCACATACAAAATACTCGTCCCGGTTGCCAGCAGTAACAACGTCATTTTTCTTATTAAATTCAAATGAAACAGTAGCGGTTTCTGAATTTAGGTCTTTGCCTTCTAAATATTTTGTTTGGTTTTCGCCGTTGGCAGAGGCCACAACCTTCAGTTTATTTGGGTTATCTAATTTTTTCAAATTTATTTTAGGATCAATCGTAAACTTTCCTGCTGCAATTGCCTTATTTGAAGAACCAAGCAATGCAAAGGAGAAAACTAATGCCACTACTGAAAGGAATAAGAAAGAATATGGCAGGTTACTACTGATTCGCATTTTTTGCATAGTTTATGTAGATGAAATTACAATTATTTAATTATTGAGGAAAGACAATTCATTAAAGCTGAACAATACGTTACTGAACTACGTTTCCGTAATCGAATTTCAAGATATCAGAATTTTTTCGTAGAATTTGTAAGGTTACGTTTTCAAATGTTAGTTTCATAATACTAACACTCCAGTTTTTGTTAGGACATATTTCTGACGATAAAGGAACAGTTGGCGCCCCGAATGTGAGAGAGCCCTTAATTTTACCATCTTATGGCTTAATAATCAATGTCTGATTTTGCATTTTTTTGAAATCAACCTTTTTGGGTGCGGGACTGTTTCCGCCAGGGTTGACGCATTGAAGTTGCGAGTGACTAATGCCAGAAAAATTTGCGGTTACTACTTTTTTTCCAAGCGAGGATGCCTTAAACTTTGCAGTAAGAGTTATCAGGATTCTTTGATATAGTTGGGGTTCCTGAGAAATGAGGTTCTGCTGCGCTGACGGTATGAACCATCAATGCCAATCCAAAGCCTAGTACTAGGCTAAATTTAGTTATATCGGATAGTTTTCCTGGAATCATTCCATTCGATTGAAGAATTATTCTTTCTATTAACTATGATGGTATTAGATTTCAGTTCTTTTTCCATTTAAGATAAATTCTGGCATATCCTAAGGTAGAGATGTGTTCCGTTTAGGGCGCCGTTAGTTAATTTATCTTTTAAGCAGGTGAATGTTTGATTTCCTCTGGAGTTCCTACGGGACTTTCCTTGTTCTTAGCAACTCTCTTAGCTCTCGATCCAAACAAGATTGCAACGAATGCAATAAAGACACCGAACACGATGGCGTATGATATCAGTGCGTCGGCCATAGATTAAATAATATAATACACAAAGCTTGAGATAAGTATTATAAATCAGGCAAAAAATGCCAATTAAATTAAACTTGTCGTCCAAAAACAGAAAAAATTAGACCTTTGTGAAATGTTCGGCTTAACCAGAAGATAGAGACGAGATTTCTTTATTACTCGCTTGGTAGAATTAAGTAAGACCAATGAGTAATAGAATTAATTCAATTTTTGATTTTAGCTTTGTCCATTTTACTGAAAAATTTCGTCTTAGTCTTATAGAATTTAGATTGCAAGACTATCCATTCATTTTATACAACACCTCATATGGAATTTGAATGATCCAATATTCTTGTTCTCATGGCGGGGTTTATACTATAAATCCCAGCCTAGTAAAAGTTGATTTCAGTTCCAGTATTAATCCATTAGGGATATCAAAGAAGGTTTTGAATGCCTTAAGAAAGAATCTACCAAAGCTTTCATCCATTTATCCAGATAATGAAAATTCAATTCTAAAAAAAAAAATTATAGACTATTTGGGCAGTCCCTTAACTCTGGACTCAATTAACATAGGAAATGGAGCGACAGAATTAATTTATAATTTTGTAAGATCATTTGTCAGGAAACAAGTAGTAATCCCGTCCCCGACATTTTGTGAGTATGAGATGGCATCAAGAAAATTAGGCGCTAAAATTAAGCATGTCCCGCTTAAGAATTGGAAGCTAGATATTGATAGTATTTTGGAAAAATCGAAAAATTCTGAGGCAATTTTCTTGTGCAATCCGAACAATCCAACTGGACTATTTTCACACCATTTAGAAAGATTAATAGAAGGAATAGACGATTCCATAAAGATTCTCATAGATGAGAGCTTTATTGAATTTGTTGATGAGAAGAAGCATGCAAGAACTTTCATTGAAAAAATTAATGAATTTAAAAATATAGTTATCTTACGTTCAATGACAAAATCTTTTGGGCTTGCAGGATTAAGATTGGGTTACTGTGTTTCCCACCCAAGTATCGCAAGGAAAATATCGCTTAACAAAATAACATGGAATGTTAATGGACTAGCCCAACTAGCCGGTGTTACTGCGTTAGAAAATCTGTCCCATTTAAGAAGGGCAAGAAAAATCATAAAATCTGAACGTGAGTTTATGCATATTAACATAAATAAAAAATTAAGCTCGTTTTCAGCAAACGAATCAGATGTAAATTATTATTTGATCCATTTGCATCACGGTAACTCAACGCAAATTAGGGATTTACTACTTAAAAATAATGGCATCCTTGTTAGAGATTGTAGTGATTTTAAGGGCATAAATGACAAGTACATTAGGGTTGCGGTAAAGACCCACGATGAAAATTTGGAGCTACTCAATTCATTGGAGTCCGTTGATAAATGAAAGCAAATCTGCTGATGATACAAGGAACTTCTTCAGGGGCTGGAAAGAGTACTATGGTAGTAGCCCTGTGCAGAATATTCTCCAACATGGGATATAAGGTATGTCCATTTAAGGCCCAAAATATGACTTCGAATTTTTATGTTCTTAAAGAAAATCACTCAGTAAAGGCGATGGCAAGAATACAAGCTGTTCAAGCCATTGCGGCTCGAGTACAACCAGACATTAGAATGAATCCAATTCTTTTGAAACCTCTCGGAAATAATATAAGCGAGATCATTTTGGGAGGATTAAAAAATTTGCGCATGAGTGCAGAAGAATACTACACTAGTTTTGTTCTTCAAAAAGGATTTCCTAAGGTTCTACAAGATTTAGAGAGTCTTAGGAAGGAAAATGATCTAATTTTAATAGAAGGTGCAGGATCCCCTGCAGAAATTAATTTATCAAACTATGATATAGCAAATATGATCCTTGCCGAAAAAATTAAATCTAAAGTATTATTGGTAGCAGACATTGAACGTGGGGGATGCTTTGCGGCGATAGTTGGAACGATAAAACTATTACCAGCTCCACAAAGAAAATTTGTAAAAGGTATAATAATTAACAAGTTTCTAGGACAAAAATCTATACTAAATAAAGCAATAATATCTGTTGAAGAAATGACAAAAAAGAAGGTCCTAGGAGTAATTCCGAAAGCAGAGTTCAATATTCCAAATGAAGATTCATTGGATCAAAAGAGATCAAAATCCTCGTTTAGTAAGAGCTACCTTGATGAGCAAATTGACAACGTTGCATCCACTTTTAAAAAAAACACTGATATGAAATATCTTTTAAATATTGTAAAAATGAATCATGATCTCTGAATTTATTTTATTAACGCTTGCTGGTGGCATTGCGCTTTCTTTCTTACTTGTCGATCCTCCAAACAGGATTCATCCTGTCTCATGGTTTGGAAAACTTGTAAGCTACTTTATACCAAAATTAAAGCACAAATCTAGTCCTAAAGAGGAAAAACTAAAGGGTATAATTTTTGCCTTGATTTTGACGTTGGGGATTTCTGTGCTGTCATATTACTTTTCAATTACCCTCTACAAATTATTTGGAATAGTTGCATTGTTGATATTCTCACTCTTAGTACTAAAATTCACAATGGCAATCCTTACTTTAGAGAAACATATAAGTGCGGTAATTAATGCGCTGGAAGAAAAAAATCTGATTGATGCAAGAAAGAACCTTTCATTTATTGTAGGAAGAAAGACTGATACTCTTGATAGAGAACATATAATATCTGCTACAAT
>JAATVL010000172.1 GCA_014523525.1 Nitrososphaerales archaeon TH703
ATATTGGCAACTTCTTTAACATTAGGTTCAGGTGGAAGCGCCGGTGTCTTTGGACCTTCTATGGTAATAGGAGGTTTTTTAGGAGCATTTATTGGAACAGTTTTCCACTTACTAGGATTATTTACATGGGTAGATGTTTCTTCTGTAATCATAGTCTCGATGGTTTCATTTTTTGGTGCCACTGCAAAGACACCTATATCGTCAATAATAATGGGGAGTGAGCTAACAGGAGGTTATGCTCTTTTAGCACCTATGATGTTAGCTACTTTCGTTGCCTACATAATGTCAGGACAGCACAATTCCATATTCCGAAACCAAGTGCTAAATAGGTCTGCTTCACCTGCCCATAGAATGGAATATCAACTACCCATACTAAGAGATATGTATGTAAAGGATGCTACTAGAGTTCCTGTCATTAAACTCTCTAAAGATGTTACAATTGATGAAGCTCTCCAAATAATGAATCGAAATAATAGCAAAATGATTGCAGTCGTTAACGAAAAAGAATTGCTTCATGGTGTCGTTTACAAACACAGGCTCTATGAGTTTCCTGACGAATATCGCAAGTCTATTAAATTAGAAAGCATTATGATAAAAGATCCATTTTTTGCATATAGCTCTGACTCGCTTCACGACGCATTAATTAGACTATCATCGAACGAACTTCAAGAAATGCCAGTTTTGTCAAATGAAAATAATAAGGTTCTTGGAATCATAACGATAGCAGATTTAGTAAAACTTTATGATAAAGAGGTTGAAAAGATAGTGAAAGTAAGGAACCCGTCAATTCCGGATATCGGTAATAAAAGAGACGAAATAGACAACAGTAATGATCGCCATTTAGGAGATAAAACTACAAATAAAGATTAGCAAAGCTCAAAAATAGTAATTAAAACTAGAATTCTTATATCCAAAGTCAATGCAGCGATTATCTAAAATAAATAGAATCATGATTATATCAGTTAATGGCTCCTTATCCGTCTAGGTTATGAACCACGGAGTATAGTATAAGGGTTCAAATCCCACACTTGTCTTTGTGTAATAAACGTTAGCAAGGCAACATTCCAGTAAATTCAAGATTCATTACAGGCTTTGGTCCATAGAGACTACCTGAAGTTTGAGTCGATTTTAGGAGCTATATCGTAATACTTATCTGCCGCGTCAATATCCGTGTTAAAACGCCATTGCATACATAATGTCGGGACGGCATAATTCAATTTTCCGGAACCAAGTTCTTAATAGGTCTGTTTCACCTGCCCACAGAATGGAGTATCAACGTGTCATACTGAGCGATCTTTATGTAAAAGACGTTATGAAAAATCCAATGAATAAACTTTCAAAAAATCTGTCTATAGAAGAGGCACTTCAAATATTGAACAGAAATAACAGTAGAATGATTATGGTAGTTAATGAAAATGATAAACTTGAGGGTGTTGTATATAGATACAAACTTTTTGAGTTCCCTGAAGAATATCGCAAGTCTATTAAATTAGAAAATATTATGATAAAAGATCCATTTTTTGCTTACACCTCTGATTATCTTCACCATGCATTACTTAGACTTTCGTCAAATGACCTTCAAGAAATGCCCGTCTTGTCAAATGAAGATCATAAAGTGATTGGCATAGTAACAATTGCAGATTTGGTAAAACTATATGATAATCAGGTAGAAAAGATAATGAAGTCTAGGGATCAGAACAGTCTCGATATTGATGTCAATAACAGTCGAATCGAGAAGAACAAAGATCGTGATATCACGGACAAAAAGACAAATTAGAATATATGATAACATAATATTCCACCTAGCCAAAATATAGTAATAAGAAATTTAGCGGATCTGATAAACTTTAATATTTTTGTAAAATTAGTAAATATATCAATAAATTAACTATGCGTTAGATCCCATACACCTCTAAAAAAGATCACCTTCCTTGAAAATTGCGCTGTGCAACTAAAAATAGGTCATATATTTCACCTGAGATTTGTTGTTCTAGTTTCTTTTCAAGGTCATTCCATTCTACTTTGATTCCTTTCCATCCAACTGTGTGCCATCTGCCAGTGAACAATGGCTCGTTGACAATCATTTCATTAAAAGGATAAGGATTTACATAAAGATATGGTGATTCATATTGATCGTGTCCTGGGGAGATCCCTACACCAATCTGTTCGTTATTTTTCTTCGTAAACCATTCTACTGAGAAATCAAATCCATCTGGCCACAGATGCACCTGAGTGAAGTGTCCAATTAATTTCATCCGAAATAATTCTAGACTTCTGTTAGCCTTTGTCGCAAATGCAAGGTAGTCGGACAAGTCTTCAGGATTAAGATTTGTCAAACGAGGAGTACGTGGAATATTGAGACCATATCTGGTAACAATATCTTGTAATCTTTCAATTATTTCATCACGAGTTAACTCGACAAGGTATCCTTGTTCATTATGATAGTAAAGAAGCTCTGCGGTGATTAAATTTATTTTGATTTCTGTCATATTGTTTAATAGACCAGTTGTTATCTCATCATTCTTTAAAAAGAGGGCATCGTGTCCATAGTGAGGCAACTCCTCTATTAGTTGCGATTTTAATTTAGAAACTATTTTACAGACATTCTGGAGATCCTTAATTTTATCTACGAGGAGCAACGATTCATTCATCCAGTAACTATATTATATTATTTCTTATCAGTCTGCTAAGTGTTACCATGTTAATTATTGGGAATACCATCATTATCGATTTTAATTTTCGAAGGTGCTTCTGAAATCTTTGGTTGTGGTGATGCAATATGCACACATGGATCGCCCTTAAGTTGGCGCAAAAGTTTGATATCGTTATCTATCAAATCTCTAACAGACCTCTTGACATACCTAGATTTTGAGAATATCTTTACATTTTGTTCCATATCTTCCGCAGTCCAACCTCTACTCCACCCCACGAACGCAAATGGCGGTAGTGAAAATCCAAGCTCAGTAAAGAATACCATCATTTGACCTGCAACTTGTTGAATATTGTCCTGTCCACCTGTTATGATGAAGCTTGCTACTTTGTTCTTTACTAGTACTCTGTCCTGTAAGGTTATTTGGTTTTGAACACAATTGAGACGTTCAGCCATTTTATAGTATAGTGATGAGGCGTTTCCCCATCTTATTGGTGTTGATAGGACTAAAATATCGGCCCATAGTATCAGCTTTCTGTAGACTTCATTCATGCCATCGTTACTATCCATCTCCGAAATTGAACAAGGCCAGGTACAGGCCTGCTCATTTCTGCTATAGTATCCCTCGCAGTGTCTAAACTCTAAGTCACTTAGTTTTAACAGTACCGTACTTGCATTATATTTCTCACTTCCATATTCTAACGCATCTTGCAAAGCTTCATCGGATGTGGATTTCCTAGGCAAGTTTTGATTCATGTTTGTACAAGATATGCCTAGTATGTTTAAAGATGATTTGGTTGATTCATAACGAAGCTCTGCTAAATCCTGAAGTGGATTATCTTTATGTTCCGCCTTTAGAGGTAGCACTCTTGGTAACGCTGAAACAAAAATCTTATTGTCTTTGACGAGAATATCATAGAGGGCTTGTTGGTCACCAAATCCAGGGGGAGCAGACCCGGATTTTACATTATACTCCCATCCATGCCATGGACAGGTAACATAGTAACCATCATACTTTTTTTCGACCTTACCCTCACTTAGAGGTCCTCCTTTGTGTAAACATATGTTTCCGATAGCGCTAATCTCTCCGTCAATATTGAAGAGTAACACTTCCTTACCATTAATTGATATGACTGTGTGAGAACCAGGGGGTAGACTCTTGACATCCACGGATTCAACAAAATCCATGCAGTAGCCTAGCCATACATATTATTAACTATTCCTACCTGCCGCTAATCACTATCTTGCATTTCATTTTTCGCAATTATTCAGACCTTCAAACGTGATCAGGGTTCTAATATCGCTTTTGCATACACCATCTTAAATGGCTTTGAGGCAATCACTACTGTGTCATATTGGTTAGCAATATTACCTAAAAAGTAGTTTTGTGGACCTATATTTCCTTTAAGTATACCGAGATCCTTACTATTTACTAAATCTCCTTTATTAGTAAAGTATACATGAAGCTCTGGTCCATTCGTTAAGTTAAAGTGCTCAAATCGTAGGAACTCATTATCATTTACAGAGAGAATTCTTGAAATTCCACTGACTTTTGAGATGTTTTCAGAGTTTGTAAAATTACCACTTCTTAATTCATAGATTGATGCCATCTCTGTATTAGGCGGAGCCATTGCCTGTATGGTTTCATTTACCTTGTTGTTTATTTGCGCAGCCCCCATCATAACCATGTTCTTATCTGTTTCACTCATGTTCTCCATGGCTGAGTTTCTTTGGTCCTCTGTCATGGCATTAAATTGTTTAAAGGCATCCATAGACCGCTTTTTTAGCTCATCAGAATCTTCCGCAGCATTTGAAAGAAAAGATAATGTTATTCCTAAAAGAGCCAATAATAAAATCAAGACACAAACCGACAATCTGTCAAAGTGGGTATTTTCAAACATTAAGTAAAGTTCTCCGACATCAATAGATAAAGTTTATTTTTGATACAATTGTAGTCAAATCAAGAAAATCCCTTCTGCTTCTATCTTTGATTTAACTTTGTGATAATGAAAAATTCAGTTACACTCTTTGTTACCTGATACCCCTATAGTAAAGTGAAGACTATTGGATACTTGACAGCTAAAATCTGGTAATTCATACCTATGCCGTTATTTTATGGTATCCAGTGGCTCCATCTGGAAACGGTTTGTTGAATTCAGCTGTCTGTGTTTGCCCTGTCTTGTCGGTTGCTCTTACAATTATATTGTAATGTTCCTTACCTATCGGGGTAGAACCAGCAGTCCATAGTACCCATGTGTATTGAGATAGAGGGTCTTTGATAATAGCAGATTTCCAAGTTGCACCACCATCAGTGCTTACCTCAACTTTTGAAATTCCACGATCACCTCCGAATGCTATCCCTGCAATTGGGGCTTTTTGTCCAGGTACAATTTTTGGCATCTCATCTAATCTCCTAAATCTATCCCTTGCTTCTGCATCTCCTGGAATAAGTATAGTTGAAGTAGTATGTACATCCGCGTTGTTAGTCCAACCATTTCTCGCCCAATAGCCCTGATATACATTGTCAACAACCTCTATCTCTGTTATCCATTTAGGGTTCATCATACCATACAATCCCGGTACAATGGCCCTAACAGGAAAGCCATGTTTTGCAGTCAAAGGTGCCAGGTTCATTTCGTATGCCAATATGGTTCCTTCCATAAGTCCATTTTCTAATGGGATACCAACATCGTAACCATCAGAGCATCTGAATGCTATGTATTTTGATCCTGGCTTGACTTTAGCTTTTTCGAGGATTTGCTTTAGCTTTACTCCTTTCCACAACGCAGTACTTATCAAATCACCTCCAATCTTATTGCTCACGCATTGTAAGGTAGCATACTGTTCTACAGCAGGCATAGCCTTCAGTTCATCATAATTAACTGTAAATGGGTTATCGACCAAACCCTTTATGTTAAGGTTCCATGTTTTTTCATCGACCACTGGAACTATGGGGTTTATATCAATTCTATAGAAGAGGTAAGTAGGAGTCACTTCGGAGGCAAGAAGTGGGGCTAACATAGGATCTTCAAATCCAACTGGTCTTGATTTTGGCTGTAATTGTGAAGACGATGCGAGCTCCTGTTCTTCTTGTCCTTGACTTTGTTCTGAAAACAAGCGATTTAATCCGAAATATAAAATCGGAAAAGCTACTGCTGAAACTGTAATAAATTGAAGAAAGTCCCTTCTACTAACGTTCCTCCGTTGAATGTTAGGAGGCGACTGATAAGCATTGACATCAGTGACTTCAGTAACCTTTTTTACTGGTTTACTGATCCTGAAGAAGGAAGCGAACACAAACCCAAATACAATTTGAGGTATGGCTAACGAGATTGCTAGGATAGGAACTGAGATTGCTCCAGTAGGGGATCTCAACTGGATTGTTGTTACTAGTGCAACAGATATGATAAGTAAGATGATGTATGCAACTAACGAAGATAGTAATGCCTTTCTTACATAGCCGCTCTTTTTTGATTTGATGTGAATTTTATCTATGATAATTCCAAACAGACCGTATAAGATGAAATTAATTATAATGGCGGCTGTAAAAGCAGAATATTTTGCAAGAGGTCCAAAGTTCTCGACTGCTTGTGACTCGAACTCTCCTGGGGTGAGTGAAAATAAAGTCTGCGACGCAAGCTCAGGAAGAAATGGCCCTCCAGCAAGTGATCTGATTAGCAGTGAAATTCCAATAGCTAGCGCACCAGCAACTATTCCTGCAATAAAAGACCTTCTAAGTTGGTGACTTGCTGTTGCTGTCACGCTTTTATTTTAAGGGTAAATGATTTAAGGTTTTCCACATCTCATTTTCCTATGAATTTAAGAAAATAGTATCCACTTCCATATTGAAATTCATGGTGGATTATTTTCAGGTACAGCTGTACTATTTGAAATATTTTGTTTGGGCATCATTTGCATCATCTCTTTTTCATGCATCTTAATTCCTTCTTCTGTCATATTAAGTTGCATCATTGCTCCTTTCGTATTGCCTTCCTTGAGATCCATTATAGCTTCCATTAAATGCATCTTGGCATTGTCAAGTGAGGATCCAAAAGTCATATTCCTAGTGCTCATTGTCATATTCTTCCCATTACTAGTTGTCCCGTTATCGTTACCCTGCACACTATTCGTATTGTTCTCCTCTTGACCCAAACTGAAGACTGGATCCACTAAAAACGTGGACTTTCCAAGATGCAATGACAACATTAATCCAATAAATAGTAGCACTATTGATGCAGTTTTATCCATAAAAATTTGATCGAAACATATGATATAAAGAGTACGAAATTCTAAAAAAGTACCCTCCCAGTAGAAAGAAACAATCCGATATCTGACAAAACATATCATCTAAATATTCAAACATCTATACTACGACGATGCATTGGACACCCTCGTCATATACTTCGGTCGGAGCTAGTTATGTTAAAGTCGTACGCAGTGTCAAGATGAAGCCGTCAGCAGAATCGATTCATACTTTTGATTCTTTTGGACGAGTACTTTACAATGACGTCATATCAAATGTTGACATTCCGGCTAGAAACTCTTCTCACATGGATGGATTTGGCGTACGGTATGTAGACATAAAGGAGACCTCTCGCGATCATCCTGTTATTCTCAAAGTTGCACGTCAAATGAGATTTGATATTTTGCCAAATCCTTTCTTACATAGACGAGAAGCCATTAGGATTTCTACTGGTGGATATTTACCTCCTGGGGCAGATACTGTTATTCCCATTGAATATACAGAGCCAGTACATAAAAACAGATCAATAAAAATTTACTCCTCCTTTCCTAGAGGATCATTTATATCTTATGCAGGAAATGAGATCAAAAAGAAAGCGCTGTTACTACATAAAGGACATATAATTAGAGCTCAAGATTTAGCATTAATATCTATGCTTGGCATTAGCAGAATAAAAGTTTTTACAAAACCAATTATTGCGATAATTCCTACCGGTAGCGAGCTTACTGATAACTTGGATGAAATTAATAAAGGTAAAATCCTAAATACCAATAGTAGAATCATTTCTAGACTAATCGAAGCAAGCGGTGGACTTTCGCTAGATCTAGGAGTCACCAAAGATAACATTAACGAATTACAAAGGAAAATAAAGCTGGCATTAGTTCGGAGCGATATCATTATCACAACAGGTGGCTCATCTGTAGGAGCTCGGGATCTTGTCGCTGAATCAATCAACAGATTGGGAAAACCAGGAATTCTAGTGCATGGTATCAAACTTGATCGTGGAAGAGTGATTGGACTGGCTGTCCTAAAGTCCAAACCAATTATTATCTTGCCTGGACCAGTACAAGGAGCAATTAATGGTTTTATCGTATTCGTACTACCTCTTTTGAGAGCCATGTTGGGGCTCACCACAGACAAAAATGGGATTATAATAGCGAGGCTCGTTTATAGTTGGCATGCACGTAAGAAATTTCAAAGCTTTCTAAAAATATTGTATGTAAAACTGGGGCGATCAAGATTTGGTGACATTCAAGCAATACCTATAACCGGTGAAACTACTAATATAACAGTTCTAACTAGAGCAAATGGATTTGTTATGGTACCAGAAGGAGTAACAATGATGAACAAAGGACAACAAATAAAGGTCAACCTACTTCCCGGCCTTTCTTTCTCGTCAGGTAACCCGATAGATTTTGTATATTCCTCTAGATGAATAGAGAGTATAATTCATGAGATTAGTAACGGAATAGAAATACAGAGATAAGTGACCAGCTCTCAAATAATTGAAGAGGGCCGTTGAAGCCACAACTATGTTCAGAGCCAGTGACACCGGTGGGATAGTGTACAGATTTATTCCAACAAGTACTAGAATGGCAATATAGCTACTTCATCCTGCAAATCCAACACTAGAATAAATAAAACTTATTGCAAAGAAAAGAGGGACAAGTATTAACAATAAAAGTTCATTAATGGCCGTGTCCCTCCATCATCTTGAACGCATGCTCTAACCCCGGAAATAAGAAACCTAAGGACTCAGATACTGCCTTTAAACTTCCAGGAATATTGATTATTAGAGTTGTTCCCCTTACGCCCGCAACTCCTCTTGAGAGCATAGATAATGGTGTTCTTCTCTGCCCATATGCTCTACTCCCTTCGGCAATTCCAGTTATTTCCTTTTCTATGACCTTTCTTGTAGCTTCAGGTGTTACGTCCCTCAGGCCAAGTCCTGTTCCTCCAGTAGTCAATATCAAGTTTAAATGGAGATCATCTGAATATTTCCTTAAGAGTTTCTCAATAACAGAACTATCATCAGGCACTATTTTGTATTCGACCACGTCAATGCCTCTATCTTTTAAAGTTTTAACGATGAATTTTCCAGATTTATCTACTCGCTTTCCAGCCGCAACTGAATCGCTGACGACAATCACACCTGCTCTGATCTTATTTCCCTCCTTAATTGCAAATTCGCCTATTCCTCCTGACTTTTCAACAAGCTTGATAGATGAGATAAATAGTGAATCGTCTATCGGTTTTAGCATATCATATATGGTCAATGCACCAATACAAGCTCCACTGAGAGCTTCCATTTCTACCCCTGTCTTCCATATACTTTTAACTTCTACGTCGACTTCAATTGCTTGGGATTTTATTGATACTTGAACCTCAATGTGATCTAGAGGTATTGGATGACAGTATGGTATAAGGTCAGAGGTTTTCTTAGCCCCCGAAGTAGCCGCTATCTTCGCTGCCTCCACGATATCACCTTTGGGTGACTTTCCTTGGCAAATCAATATTGCAGTATTAGCTTCGATGTTCAATAC
>JAATVL010000173.1 GCA_014523525.1 Nitrososphaerales archaeon TH703
AACATTGCTTCTACAGAACCTTTCAAGATTGTAACCTCATCACCTCTCTTTGCCAGGTTAATGAGCATGGTATTAAATTTCCCAATATTGTCTGGAGGAACGATGTAATTATCACCTTCTCCGCGGGATTTCTTAAATGATTCAATCTCCTCCAGTTCTTGTAGCTGCTCTTTGCTTAGCTGTGTCTCTTTTAATGTGACGAATTGTATTCTGCTAAATTTGGTCTCTGCACTAAATTCTATCGACTTAGCAGTAAGGATTCGTTCAATGAGAGGAGGTATGAATTTTTTTTCCTCAGCCAAGTCCACAATTGATTTACCCTCGTGAGAACTATCATGAATTGACGCAGCGAATGCAGCCTGACCAACATCCACTTCCTCGTACTTTTGTAATGGCAGAAATCTTGTTGCACTTCGACTCCCTTCCGTAATTGTCCCTGTTTTATCTAGAATTAAGACATCACAATCCCCAGCAGCTTCAATTCCTTTACCAGACTTTGCAACAATATTGTCTCGTCCAAGTCGAGTGATTCCAGCTACACCTATGGCTGGAAGCAATGCCCCTATTGTCGTTGGCATTAAAGCTACGAGAAGTGCTACTAGCGTTGCAATATCAACCTTGTATCCCAGGAAATAAGCTAAGTATAGAAGTGTGCCAATGACAATTATGAAAATTAGTGAAAGACCTGCTAACAATATTGTCAATGCAATTTCATTTTGTGTTTTTGGTCTTGTCGCATTGCGAATAAGCCCAACCATTTGGTCTAAAAAGCTCCTGCCAGCTTCTGCAGTTATTTCTACTACGATACTGTCACTAGCTACTCTAGTTCCCCCGATAACATGGTCGCCTCTCTCTTTATAGACTGGATTTGATTCCCCCGTCATCATTGATTCATCTATGAACGCTTTACCTACATTCACAAGTCGGTCTCTTGGAATTATTTCACCTGCGTTAACCCTTACTTCGTCTCCGGGTTTTAGAGCGCTTGAGCCTACATCCAGTTGTATTCCATTCCCATTCACAATCTTATGGGCGATTACTTCTTTTTCCAAGCTCCGAAGTGAATCTACTCTTGCGCGCGCTTGTGCTTCAGATAATGCTTCTGAAAAGGTAGCAAACCACACAGTGATGATTAGTATTAAGGCAGATGCAAAATAAAACATTTGATTCTGGTTGACAAATTCTTTTGAAACACTTGGGAAAAATGCAATGAATAAAACCAGAAAGAATCCAAGCTCTACGGCAAACATTACTGGATTATATTTTGCCAAATAAAATGGATTTAGTCTTGTTACTGAATCATATATTACTTTACTATTTACTCCAGCGAAGAACTCCTTGCCTAGTTTATTTGTGAGCTTGCCTTTACTTTGATGCAACAAACTAATCAGTCCTGTCATAAGCTCTTTCACATTGAAAATGGTCCTATCACCAAGAACGGGAAGAAAGCTAGGGCGGTCAGGAGGAATGTTACCACACTTACAACTGAAACGAATACTATTCCTTTAGTCTTGATTGGTTCTATAACCTCCTTTCTCTCCTTAACGGTGAAGGAGCCAGCTATTGCTAACATCAAGGCAATTGGAACATATCGTCCGAGAAACATGATTAATCCTGTAGACCAATTCCAGAATGGAGTATTGGCAGAGGCTCCAAAGTAATCTGACCCATTATTAGCAGCCGCAGAAGTAAATTCATAGAGAGTTTGAGTGTATCCTAGCGGAGTTATAGTGTCTCCTATAATTGCCTGGGCGTATCCTGTGCTAAACGCTATTGCTGTTGGGATGAGAATCAATGCCGGATGTAATAAAAATAAAAACACTCCTTTTTTGACATCTTTTGGATTAATTTTCATACTCATAAATTCAGGGGTCTTACCAACCATGAGACCTACCACAAATAACGTCAGGATTACATAGATTAACATATAGACCATGCCCATCCCTGCCCCACCTGGTATTGCCTGAACAAACATCGCTACTAAAAGAGAGACTATGGCATTAGGTGTCATTCCTGCAAGTGACGCATTAACAGCACCAGTGTTTGACGATATGGAAATCATATTAAATAGTGTGCTACTGAAGCTGCCAAATCTGGTTTCTAATAACGAAGATGCTGGATGTGTATATAATGCAAACACCAACAGACCTCCAAATCCTATAAACATGACGGCCAGTATCGAAATTCCTCTTCCAGTGCCCAAAAGTTTAGCATAAGCAATAGGAAATGATAATGGAATCACTAACATTAGGAACATTTCATACGTGTTAGACAATCCAGTTGGGTTTTCAAATGGATGTGCAGAATTAGCTCCAAAGAAGCCACCTCCATTTTGTCCCAGCTCCTTAATCGATTCTAATGAAGCAATAGGTCCAATTGGAATAGATTGATTGTTACCTTCTATAGTTTTAATTGTCTCTGATGAAGTAAGTGTCTGTGGAACACCTGTAATCATCAAGAGTAATGAAGAAATCAATGCAACTGGAAGTAGCAGAGTAATGATGACCCTTACAAAATCTACATAAAAATTACCGAGACCAAAGTTCTTTCTAATGAAAGAGCGGATAAACGCAAATGCAGTCACAATCCCAAATGCTGGTGCAACAAACATTGCAAACGTTAGAGCTACCATTTGAGAGACCGCTGAAAGCTGATTTTCTCCTATGTAATGCTGTAAGTCAGTATTTGTGATGAAGGAAACGGCAGTATGAAATGCCAAATCTATTGGTAAGCCATCGACATGTTGTGATGACGGTAGATAATTCTGGAACGATAAAACTAAAATTACAAAAATTATTGAGATAACGCTGGTCATAAAGAGGGCAAGGAAATATTCCTTCCATGTCATCTGTTTGTCTACATCTATTCCTATAAGCCTGAAGAAACTTCTTTCAACCTTTGCTAGAGGTCTCTCAAGCGGTCGCATCTCAAAGGAAATCATCCTTGCGATGTAGAGACCGAAAGGCACCGAAAGACCTAACGCACCTAGTATTACAACGCCAAGTTGTATGGTCGTGTCCACAAGGGTCACTAATTTGTAATATATTCCTAAATAAGCCTAGAAAATAAACATGTCGAAAAAGGAAAATGTAAAAATTGCAACATTTATTTTGACCTTTGTAAAAATTTACTGTAGCATATCTTTTCTTAAGCAGATTAATTTATAATCCCATAAAATATGAAATTACTAGAAAAAACTAAGAATTTCTAAGCCAGTCAGTGTCCAGGCAGAGGCATAGGAAATTTCTTATAATTTTAAGGCCAATATTGGACCGTAGGCAATTCGCAAAACCTTGGTCCCATTTTAGGAAAAGTAATTGAACCCCTTTACCAGCAAGGTTCAAATCCTACTGGTTCCATTTTGGATAAAATTGATTGTGATACTTATTTTTATACAAATCCAATGGTCCTTAAAAAAACTAAATAGAAGGAGCTAGGAACCTACTACATGCAGGTTTCGAATCCCACTTCCCCTTATCTTGTGGATTTTCCCGCAAATTTAATGACTATTTAAACAACCAGTAATTCTAGTTATAATTAAAGTAAATATGAAACTTTGCAACGTGGAAAAGCTATTAGAACTTTTAATAATCATAGAACTTCAAAAACAAATTATAAAATATTTGATGATTTTTAGAGAAAGAAGATTATCATTTTATTCAATAATAATCACAATGTAAATTACAATTATTACGAATTGTACATAATTAAGAACAACAAAAAGATGAAGGTTTTAATCGAGAGGTGAAAAGTGGAACATTATTAGCATAATAGAAAGTTCTCTAGATTACAAAAACTGGTGGGTTGTTTAGGAAGTGCTAAAACTTGGACCCACCAGTGTGCGGAGTTGTCTCGACCATCAACGGATAAGGATCAAGGAATCCGGATCATACATGTGAATAAATCTGCAGACCCCCAGTATCATTATCCGCATTGGTAATACAATATGGATTAGAAAATAAATAAGATTTCATGATCTAACGTAAGCAAAACATAAAAACTGGTGGACCAACGATGGTTGACCGACCACTGATGACCCATCAGGTAAAACGCCTATTTGGATTTAAGCTTATTTAAATTCACCATTAGATCGTCGTAACATTCTTTGCAGTATATTTTATTCAGATGGTTTTCAACAAATTTTACTTGATGTATTTGCTTTTTCCTTCCGCAGGAACTACAAATGTCTATTTCTAATCTCATTCCATGGTCCCCTTCATTAATTTAGGATGGTCAACCTTACCTAAACCGTTCTCGGAGAACAAGACCTATCCGGCGACGAGAAAGCCTTGTCACGACTAGTCATTGTAATAAGCAGTTTAAAGAATTCTGATGCAACTATCTAAATGATCATTTAATCTGATTTCAAGATCGAATAACGAAATAAAAAATCAATAGTAGATTATTTCATGATAGAACGGGTGTGAAAGGTCATTTGTCGCAGAGCAGATATTTATTCAAAATCATAAAACCTCAATTTAAATAAGAAGATCTAATTTAATACGGATTATTCAACCAGATACTAATTCTAGTTACATGTAAATTCCTTTAGCAACCAAATTATAAGACCTGTAATTTGCATATCTCATGCAGACTGGGGGCAAAGTAATTATCTGTGATAGTATAGATGATATCGGGATATCCATACTACATAAAGCAGGATTAGATGTCGTTTACAAACCCGATATTGAATCTGATGAATTACTAACCTCTGTCAATGACTGTGATGTGATTGTAGTAAGGAGCAGAACAAAAATAACAAAAACGGTAATTGATGCTGCTCCTAATGTTAAAATTATTGCTAGAGTAGGAGTTGGATTGGATAATATAGATACGAGCTATGCTGAATCTAAAGGAATCAAGGTATTGAATGCTGCTGAGGCGGCAATGAATGCAGTATCAGAGCTTGTGATAGGTCATATGATAGCATTATCTAGAAATATTCCTAAAGGCAATGATGGCATTAAGTCCGGAAGATGGCTTAAAAAAGAACTTGTCGGTGTCGAACTTAGAGGAAAATATTTGGGAATAGTTGGAGTAGGAAATATAGGTAGAAACTTGGGTAGATTGGCAAAATGCTTTCGTATGAACTTGATAGGATACGATATCATTCCAATAAATCAAGATTATGTTAGGGAGGTAGGAATGATAAAGACAGATTTAAAGACACTATTGGAGAATTCAGATTTTGTAACATGTCACGTACCACTAACCGATAAAACGAGACATCTCATTAATTCTGAGACCTTATCCTACATGAAACCAACTGCTTTTCTGATTAATACATCTAGAGGAGAAATAATAGATGAAGAGTCATTATTTAGTGCGCTAAATGAGAAAAGAATTGCTGGAGCAGCACTTGATGTTTTCGAAGTGGAACCTCCTACCAATACCAAGTTATTACAACTTCCCAATATCATTTGCAGTCCTCATATTGCTGCTCAAACAAAAGAAGCGCAGGAGCTTGCTTCGACTGTGATAGCAGAAAAGGTAATCCAGTCATTACTGACAAATAGGTAAAATTTTGAATCAAAAGTTTTTCAAGAATTCTATTTTAGCTTTCCTTATTCTGCTCAGCTAACATAATACAGATGTTACCTAGTCTAGTATTAGTAATTTTAAACAGGCTTTAGATATTTTTCCCCTACGGCAATCGAATATTTGTAAATTTGAAACTAGGAGCTTTCATAACTTCCTGCATATACTAATATGCGTTCCGATTAAAGTAACAAAAGACATTACCATTTTAGACATCTGACTCAATTCAGATCTTAACAAGTGTCTTGCCCATTTTTTCTCCTTTGAATATTGCTATGAAGGCTTTGGGTGCATTTTCAAGTCCCTCAAATACGGTCTCCTCCCATTTTATTTTCCCC
Source organism: Nitrososphaerales archaeon TH703 (assembly GCA_014523525.1). Lineage (GTDB taxonomy): Archaea > Thermoproteota > Nitrososphaeria > Nitrososphaerales > Nitrososphaeraceae > TA-21. The sequence goes on from JAATVL010000173.1 coordinate 5,877, forward strand.
TCTCTAATCCATTTGGACATATTCGTGCAGAACTCAGTTAGGATATCATAATGATCCCTTACAATAAATCCCTGAATTTTGAGTCGATTTCTTATTGCTAAAAAGAGGCTGTATGTTCTTGTTGACGAGAACGTATCAACATTATACTGTGATATCATGCCGCAAAGCACAATTCTACCAAATACGTTCATGTTATCAAGGGCTGCCTCCAGGTGTCCGCCACCAACATTATCGAAATAGATATCAATCCCGTTAGGACAAACTCTTCTCAGTTCGGATGAAATGTTGTCTTCTCCTACTTCTTTGTAATTAAAAGCATAATCTATTTTAGCTTGATCAAGCAGCCACTTTACCTTTTCAAGAGAACTAGTACTTCCTACAACATGGCAACCCTTTATCTTTGCTATCTGACATGCTACAGAACCTACTGCTCCCGATGCTGCAGAAACAAATACGGTTTTATTTCCACCTCCGTCTTTTAGTTCACCAATTTTTAAAAGCCCAACGTAAGCTGTAAGACCTGTCCTGCCCAAAACTCCCAAATACCGTTGGACCGGTGCCACCTTTGCATCAATTTTTGTAACATCGTTACCATCAGTAGAGATCCAATATTCTCTCCAACCAAAATTGCTTAGCACGTATTCCCCAACTTTAAATCGATTATTTTTTGATTCTATAATTTGACCCACACAGTCACCTTCAAGAGGTTTGTTCAACTGAAACGATGGTAAGTAACTTTTAGCCTCCCTCATTCGTCCACGCATGTAGGGATCTACAGACATCCATATGTTTCGCACCAAGAATTGAGCTTCTTTGGGATCCGGAACACTCACCTTGACAAGCTCAAAGCTGTTTTCAGTAGGAATTCCGACTGGACGTTCCTTCAAATGAATTTCATGACCGAATCTGTCGTTTCCCATGTAGTAAATCAAATAAACAAAATCTATTTTAAATTACTCTGATAAAAGAAGAACCGGTTGAAAAACGAACTTTAAAGTTTCACGTTATATTACTGTATTAGTTAATTACACTCCAAGACAGAGTTAACCACCGTCTCACTCTAAGTCTCTTGCAGAAAAGAGTAAGGAAAAATATTAGGAATGACAAGTGAAGATAATGGGCAATATTTATGGCATTCATCATGTGACAGCTATAGCGAGTAGTCCGCAAAGGAATGTTGACTTCTATACTTCTGTGTTAGGACTTCGATTGGTAAAGTTGACTGTAAATTTTGATGATCCAACTACCTATCATCTCTATTTTGGAGATGAATTAGGGCGCCCTGGAACTATTTTGACTTTCTTTCCTTGGTCGGACGCACCAAAGGGTCATAGAGGAACGGGACAGGTTATCACAACGTCGTTTCTAATTTCAGAAGAGTCGTTAGATTACTGGAAAACAAGGTTGAAAAATAATCACATAACGGTTAGGGGGCCGTTCAAACGCTTTGACGAGCAAGTCTTAAGCCTATACGACCCAGATGGGCTAGAACTGGAGCTTGTGGCTCACTCGTCGGCACAGAAGAGAGAAGTAAATGTCTGGAATGGAGGTGGAATACCTTCTAAGCATGCAATTAGAGGTTTCTATTCAGTGGCAATATCAGAAGAAGGTTTTGAACGCACCGCAGACATTCTAACGGAAGAACTAGGTTTTTCATCTGTAGGCCAGGAAAAAAGTCGTTTCCGATACGAGATCCAAAATTCTGAACATGGTGCTAGCATCGTCGATGTATTATGCCTGCCTTATACCCCATCGGGCTATATAGGAGTAGGAAGTGTTCATCATGTAGCTTTTAGAGCATCAACAGATGAAAAACAAAAAGACCTTAGGTTGAGTATCATTAAAGCCGGTCTCAATGCCACACCAATAATTGACCGAACTTATTTTCATTCAGTATATTTTAGAGAACCAGGCGGTGTTCTCTTTGAAATCGCAACGGATCCGCCGGGCTTTACTGTCGACCAAAAATTGTCCGAGCTCGGCACTCGTCTCATGTTACCTGAATGGCTTGAATCCGAGAGGACGAGTCTTGAAAAGATTTTACCAAGACTAAAGTTATCACCACCCAGTAACGTATCAGAGCTCGAAAAATAATGAAAGATACTGATCTTGATTTTATTCATAGATTCGTCTCGCCTAATAGTAAAGCAAAAGAATCCGAGCTAACGTTACTGCTTCTGCACGGGACAGGTGGTAATGAAGATGATCTTATACCTTTAGGAAAGGAATTAGCACCTAATGCTTCAATCTTAAGTGTAAGAGGTAAGGTTCTGGAGAATGGAATGCCAAGATTTTTTAGAAGACTAGAAGAGGGTGTTTTCGACATGGAGGATCTTAAAATACGGACTGATGAGTTGGCGGAATTCATAGTTAAATCTTCTTCAGCCTATATGTTTGATGCTGAAAGTGTCATTGCAGTAGGATATTCTAATGGTGCAAATATAGCTGCGAGTCTCTTGTTAAGGCGTCCTGAAGTTCTTGCGGGTGCAATCTTGTTTCGAGCTATGGTGCCGTTTATTCCAACTGTTATGCCAGATCTCTCAAAGAAGTCTATAATATTATTGGAAGGTCTGTATGATCCAATTGTTAGTAAAGCAGAGGCAGAAAGTTTGTTAGAAATATTCAGCAAAACTCAATCAAGTGTAACATTGAAGTGGCAAAATTCCGGACATAACCTTACGCAAGAAGACATAGTAGCTGCCAAGAAGTGGCTAGAAAGCAACTCCAATCTATGAAGTGGTATTGACTTTGGACCTTTGGGCTCATTTTAACAGGTTAAGTGAAGCTACATTGTAAGTTATTCTTTCTGGCTTTTTTTCGAACATTGGTTTAACTTCTTCCACAAGACTTGAAAGGCTCTTATTAGTATTAGAATAATAATTATCCATATCTCCCTTCGATTCCCATAGTGTCAATACAAGCGTCTCATGACTATCTTCTTCGTTCTCAAGAATGATAAAACCCTTGAATCCCTTCTCTTTTCCCTGAATAGTTGCAAAAAATTCTTTAAATTTTCTACTAGCTCTCTCTCGCATCCCGTCCTTTAACCTCACTCTATTAAGTTTTACAATAATACTACTAGTCACTTAACAACCGAGAGTATTTGTTCAATTTCAATTATAAATATCATCCACAGCTGAAATTTTATAATTTGTTATCATAGAGTTATGGCCGATTTTATTATATAGCATAAGCAAGGCAACATTAAATTCTGACATAGGCATTAGCCTCTTAGTCACTAGCTCACACAAATTACTAATTTCTAAATAAATAGCGATTGCAGAAAAACAAAGTAATTGAAGTGATTTGGGTTCAAGGAAGTAAGCGTTCATCCTCACCGTCATTCTGACGTTTGTTCTTTATTTGTGAAGCTGAACCCGCACTTTTGGAATTCACAATTCGTCTTTTTCTAGCAGCATAAGCATATCCAAAAGACACCACAATTATTGTTACTGCTAAAACTGAACCAGTTATGTCTGGCAGTATTTCTGAGTTTGTTATTGTTTCATATGAGGCAACAGCTGCCACCGTTAACGCAGCTCCGCTCAATGAATAAGCCATAAATCTGAAGGCCCTTGTGTCAAATATTCTAGAAAAAGCGGATCGCAGTATATAGCTGTCTAGTGTATCTAGAGGAACCATTCCTGCAGCAAAGAATCCTGCAAGAACTAGGGCTACCTGGACGCCAAGAGTTGCTGATGCTACAGCGGATAGAGTAATTGCAGAAATCTGAGTAGCTGTATCAAATCCTAAACCAAATACCATCCCTGCAAATAGAGCAGAACTAAAAGGTTTCATAACTCCAATCCTAGTTAAAATTTTGCTTGCAAGGATAGCTGATCCAGTTTTACCCCATTTCTTCATTGAGTAAATGTTTATTGCTCCAATCACACCTAATGCAATTGCTCCTATTACTCCTCCCCAGAATGAGAGTTGATCAACTCTAGTTATAGAGCCTATAAAGTATATGATAAGTATCATTTCAGCAAGAACTGATATCATATGACCTAGGCTAAATCCGGCCCCGATCAACTGTGATTTTCTGGTAGAGCTATGTAGCCTTACTAGATTATCTATAGCTGTTATATGGTCTACGTCAAGCGCATGGCGTAGACCTAACAGGATCATCGTAGGAATCGAAATCAGAATAAATGTTAATGTCTCTACCATTTTACAACATCTAAGTATTACTAAATTGTCAAAAAATGATGCTTATATTTTTTAGTCTATATTCTACATTATGGTAGAGATAGAACTATAATTGATCCTTCCTCTTTTGTGACATTCATACTCAAAAACACTCGTTTCTAAACTTTCATAAACATGTTTATTAAAACCAAAATACTTTCTCAGAGAGCTAAGTTATATTTGGCATATAGAGGAAAGTAAATTATCCCTTAATGCTGAACAGGATCAAGCCGGCCGTAGTAAGTTTATAGACCGGATTCAAGGTTTACAAATTTGGGCCCTAGCACTCATTAAATATAAGCCCAGCTAGCTCAACATATTTAGCTTGCTTGCCAATCTCTCTCAAGCTAACATAAAGCGAATATCAAGTTCAAATTGGCATGTATAATGTAAATATATCATCTTTTAGAAAATATTTTAATTTACTGTCAACTAATACAATTCTTGTGGTTAGGTACAAGAATCATTGGTTAAAAATATGATAAATCATTGATTGATTGGTAGGTTTAAACGGGTCAAAATACAGATATTAAGGTCTTATCTGGAGTAATCTGTAATATGCATCAGTATATGGGCGAAATGTGGACAAGAATGTGGAAAACTAACTCGGAAGAACTAAAGGAAAAAGCCATAACATGGAGAAAAGAACCAACCATACACAGAATCGAAAGACCTAGTAGATTGGATCGGGCTCATAAATTTGGATATAAAGCAAAACAAGGCATAATTGTAATTCGTACCAAAGTCGGAAGAGGTGGAATGAGAAAGCAACGTCCCACATCTGGTAGAAGGCCAAAACACATGGGTGTAGTAAGAATTAAA
>JAATVL010000174.1 GCA_014523525.1 Nitrososphaerales archaeon TH703
ATAACGGTTGCATCAAACCTACTTTTTCGTAGACAATTTACTATCTCTTCATTTGACATTGAAAGACCCAGTACCTTATTGATGTAGACCGGTTTAACGTTCTCTAAAATAGTATTTGTGTTTGTATTGTAAGAGAAACTATTATTACTATCCCGTTTTATAGAGACATTTTCCAACTTAAATCCAATCTCCGCTAGCGTTGCAATTATATTTGCTAGAACGTTGTCAACAGTTTTTTTGTCAACACCCGTAACTTCGACAAACAAATTATCAACTCCTTCTTTAATTCTTGTAAATTCGCTATTTATGATTGGAGGAAAAGAGATCACAGTATTCCTAGAGTCTTTTAAAATGGGGCAAATTGATCCCTCTATGAGTTCTCTAAATTTTTTGCCTGATTCAGTTCTGTTCAATATTTCAGTCAATGTCAACGTAGAAGTATGGTCAAGAGGAGTAAAACTCAGATTATCTGATGATGTAGTGTAGTCCAGTGGAAACTCAATACTGTCTAAATTATGGAATCCTACGGATGCCTTCAATCTTCTTCTTCCTATTCCATTATGCAGATCTTCTTGCATAGAAACAATTTGCTTTATTGTCTTGTTATTCAACTTATGACCTCTAGCAACTATGCCTACAATAAATGGTCGTACGTTTGATACCGATCTATTCACACTAATCATATTTTTCTTGTTTTCGATAACCTGAAATTTTGCTATTCCTAGTTCTTTGCCTAGCAACCCGTTTAATGCTCTGGCGATCCCATAAAAAGTAGAAAAATCTGGACGATTTGGACTATATTCTAATCTGATACATTTGTCATCTCTGTACTCTAGATCTAGTCCTATATATGGGAGCATGTCTATAATGTAATCTAAATCATAACCAGGAAATAATCTACTGATATCTTCTAGTGGAAATTCTACAACGGGCATATTGGTTGCATCCTTAACCATGATAGGCTATTATCGTAGAGGTCACGAACATCGTTTAATCCATACCTAATCATAGCGATACGTTCAAGACCACCACCCCATGCAAGCACATTATTCAATATGCCTACAGATTGAGTTACCTCAGGTCTGAACACTCCCATACCAAATAACTCGACCCACTTTCCGAGTTTATCTATATACACCATTGATTGCAATGAAGGTTCGGTATAAGGAAAATATGTTGGCCAGAACTTTACCTTGTCTAACCCAAGTTTGGAATAAAATTGTTTTTGTAGACCCATCAGATCCCGTAAATTTATTGTTTCCCCTATTACAATTCCTTCAATTTGATGAAACTCCATTAAATGCTTGTACGACATTTTTTCATTCCTAAAAACTCGCCCTATTGAAAAAATCCTGCCATAGCTCAACTTATTTTCTGAAAGATATTTTATGGTGACAGGAGTAGTATGAGTACGGAGGACTGTTTTCTTTGATTTTTCCAAATTCCAATCATAATTCCATTCTGTTTTGTGAAAGTTTGATACTTTATTACTAATAATAGGATCTATGTCTTCGTCTGTCAAATTTGATAGATAGAACGTATCCTGCATATCCCTTGCTGGATGGTCTTGCGGAGTAAATAGTACATCAAAGTTCCAAAAACAAGATTGAATTGTTGATCCTTCAATCTCCGAAAAGCCCATCGAAATAAAAATTTCTCTAATTTCATTAATTACATCGGTAAGAGGATGTGTCCTTCCAATGCCGTAAGTACGAACAGGTGAAGTAACATCTATTTCCGCAAATCTCTGATTTTTCCATTTTCCAGTATTTAGTATTTCAGCAGTAATTGTTCCTATTTCATTTTCGTCCTCACTACTAATGCTTGACGCTATTTTTTTACCCTCGCTTGTAAGAGAAATTAGAAAGGATTTTTCTATACTTTCTTTGACATACCCTGGACGTTTCTTTAAGAGGTTAAAGTATTGTACCTCTTTGTTTGTTAATTCTGAAAGTTTAATCCTTTTTAATTTTGAAATTTTTTCTAATAAAGTTTCTTCAAGCGAAGGCCTATCGGAGCTATTAGTTATCCTTAGACTATCCGCTTCTTTAATCAACCAGCCGTTCCTAATTGCATTTTGGATTCCAACACTAAATTCAATATTTGACATTCGACATAGTTTGGCAAGTTTGCCAATCTTGGCGTTTTTTTGACCTGATTTTTTTATCTCGTGGATTATCCTTCTTTCTGGTAATGTTAAATTATCTATAACCGGTGATTCACCATCTAAAGATGTAGGCTCTGGTGCTTTTGGAATGAGTTGTATTATTGATTCTTTTTGAATTGACACTAAGACTATTCCTTTATACTTTAACCATTCAATTCCACGCCTAACATTATCTAATGAAAGGTTTGTTATGGTCGCTAATTTTTCAATATCCATTTTATTGTGTTTTACAAGTGTTAGAAGAATTTTTTTCTCTATTTTATGCAGGTTTGACACCGTCATTTAAATATGGATCAGACATTGATGGAATACTTTTTAAACGTTTAAAGTTCTCGAATCATGTATATATATTAAAATGAGTAGTTCATTCAATAAAGATTATTCTGATGATTTTGAGGTAACCCCTTGGAAAGTGGAGGGATCAGTAGATTATGCTCGGCTGATAAAAAAATTTGGAACTCAGGAAATAACTGACGAATTACTTGAAAAAATGGAATCATTTACAGGCGAATTACATCCATTACTTAGGAACAAATTCTTTTTTTCTCACAGAGATCTTGATTGGATACTGAACAAGTATGAAAATAATGAAAAGTTTTATTTGTATACTGGAAGAGGACCATCTGGGATGGTTCACCTTGGTCATCTGATGCCCTGGTTTCTAACCAAACATTTACAAGATAAATTTGATTCAAATCTTTTGTTTCAGATAACTGATGATGAAAAATTCTTGTTTGGGAACAAGACAATGGACGAAATCAAGAAAAATGTATATGAGAATATCTTGGACATTATCGCAATAGGTTTCAAAAAGAGTAGAACAAAAATACTAGTCAATACAAGACATATAAAAAATCTTTACTCTAACTCATTAGAAATAGCTAAAAGGATTACTTTTTCAACTGCAAAGAGTATCTTTGGTTTTACTAATTCAACCAATATTGGAATGATAGGTTTTCCTCCACTACAGGCAGTACCCTGTTTTCTCCCTACCATAATTGAAGGAAAACCCACACCAGTACTGATACCTGCCGCAATTGACCAGGACCCGTATTGGAGATTAACACGAGACATCGCAGAAAAAATGGGATTTTACAAACCTGCACAAATACATAGTAAATTTTTACCCAGCTTACAAACAACAGGAAAGATGTCATCGTCAGATCCTGAAAGTGCCCTATTCACTACTGATGAACCAAAAATAATAGAAGAAAAAGTTTCTAATGCATTCACGGGAGGACAGCCAACAACTTTGCTTCAGAAAAAATTGGGTGGAAATCCCGGAATATGTTCTGTTTTTTCATATCTCAAGTATTTGTTTGATACGCCCATGGAATCCAATGAGAGGGAACTAAAATGTAGAAGCGGTAATCTGCTCTGCGGCGAGTGTAAACATGATCTATCGAGCCACTCAACTACATTTATTTCGATGTTTCAGGAACGGAGAGAAAAAGCTAAAGACTTGGTTTCTGATTTTATGTATAGCGAGGATAATTGAGTATTTGGATAAAGTTACAAGATTTGAGTGTCTTGATTCTTACGAAACTGAAAAACTGGGTAGCATGTTGTTACCAGATAAAGATAGTGTACATTTTGTTATTGAAGTAATAAAAATCATAGATAATGAGATTGTTTTAATGTTAAAAGATAAATCATGTCATGCTGTTCTTATGAAAGATAACATAAATGCTGTAAAATTGAAGGAATTTGTAGGAGAACTACTATTTGGCACGATGGTGGTTATCAAGACCTTTGGTCAAGAAAATATATTGAACGTTGTACACAACGCTTCATAGACTATCAATTAATGTAGATGAATTTAGTTTGATTTTATAAAGTATAGTAAGAGAGGCGAAATAATCAATTCTTATTTATGGACTAATTGTGAGTATATGTTAATGCTAGATATTAGAAAGTTAATTTGTTTCCATTTCTGTCTATTTCACCCTCTCGTATTCGTGTTGATGATATTACTCTGCCTTCTTGATCCTCAACTAGGGGCACAATAATTATTTCTAATTGAGGCATACCTTTTGATTTTCTTAATTCATTAATCTTGATACAATTTACTTTAGTTGCTTCGGTAGTAACGATGGCCTGTACATCCCTAGTCAATACTGTAGGACCATAAAAGTCATTTAACTCATAAATCAAATAGTTGGTTTTATTGAATTTATCTTGGATGAATTTTTTTAAATTCTTTAGTCTAACCGAATACTCATTAGTAATCTTTTTCTTTTTGAATCTTGCATAATCGTCACTACTAATACCAATTATTACTTGCTTTCCTACATCAAATGCCTTTAGGAGAAGCGTATAGTGTCCTCTATGCATTATGTCAAATGTCCCGCCGGTAGCTACAGTATCAAACATTAACCCTCAGTTTAAGCTGATATTGGATTACACTACTGACCCTTTTGAAATATCTTTACGCACTGGGGAGGACAAACATTTTCACAGGCCATACAAAAAATGCAGTCTTTTTCTCTAATCATGAATGGTTTTTTTTCTGAAGCAGGATGTCCTGGTGTATCTAGCCATTCAAATACATTTACGGGACAAGCTTCAATGCAGGCACCATCAGCAATGCAAATATCGAAA
>JAATVL010000175.1 GCA_014523525.1 Nitrososphaerales archaeon TH703
CTTACCGCAGTTTCTAACATCTCAACGTCATTTTCTATAAAATTACCACCAGGAAACGAAATTTCGCTGGCATGATTTTTCACAAGGTTAGTCCTTTTTATCAAGATCACATGAGGGTTTGAATTTGTGAAATGGATTGTAATCATTACTGCTGCAAATTTGAATTGTTTTGAAGATGATGGAAAAATTACTTTTTTATGCAAAAAAGGGTAAATCAAATCTTTGACTAGTTTTCCATTGTACAAAGGAGAATCATCGTATGTATTCATTATTAATTAAACTATAAAATCTATTACGTGATAATTTTTTGAAATCATACTACATTTTGAAATTTTCAAGGTATTAAATTAAGGCTTTAATTATGTTAATTATTGTGTGATATTAATGGATATCAAAGTTATTTATGAGATGAACCCGCCAAAGGTTCTTTACAATAATCGTTTTGATAATGATGCAGTAAACAAGAATATTGGTCTATTCTTATCAAGAGCAGAGAGTTTATCAGAATATGTTGATGGAATACACTTGACTGATAATGTACTTGGTGTACCACGAGTTTCGAGTTTGATGCTCGTTTCAATGTTAAAAGGGAAGGGCATATCAATACCGATAAGCTGTACTTGTAGACTTTACGACAAAAATCTCATATCTATGCTTCAATTTGTTACAGAGGCCATTTTCTGTGGAGTCTATAGCATCCTAATTCTCCGTGGGGATGATCCTATTATTGGCAATAAATTCTTCGATGTTATTCCCACCAATGCTATCAAAATTCTAACAGAACATAATTTCAACAATTGCATAAAATTGGATCTATCATTTCCAAGTAAAATCGATGATGGAGTAAAAATAAAGAACAAATTGGCCGCAAGACCACGCGCATTTGTTACACAGTCAATAAGTTCTATAGACAATTTGAAGGAGATTGTTAAAGTGTCCAAACAATATAGAATTGATGTTATTCCATGCATAATGTGTCCATCAAAGAGAAATGAAATTTCAGCACAGAATATAGGTTTGGATTGGGCTTCGTATAAGGAAAAGCCAGAAAATTTCGTTCGCGAAGCCGCTAGTTTGACAGAAAAGGTTCTTTTGTGTTCGCCAAATAGTTTTGAAGATGGTTTGGATCTTGTAAAGAAACTAAAGAAAAATTAGTCAGTTTTTTGTTTGCGTGCAGCACTAATTTCGCTTCTCAATTCTCCCAGTACTTCCCTGTAAAATGGTTTGAGTTCATCATCTTCCGTAAGTCTTGGTCTTCTATGATTAATTGTTATCTCCCTTTTGATTTTTCCTGGTCTACTTGTAAATACAAATACTTTGTCTCCAAGACATACAGATTCCATTATATTATGAGTTACAAAAATAATATTTTTTCTGGTTCTTGACCAAATAAGCTGTAATTCAACAGAAAGCAAGTCCCGTGTTTGGGAATCCAATGAAGCAAACGGTTCGTCCATAAGCAATATTTCAGGGTCCAAAACAAGTGCTCTAGCAAGGGCCACTCTCTGCTTCATGCCACCAGATAATTGATACACATATGAGTCGGCAAATTTTGTCAATTGCATTGTTTCTAAATGCGCGAGTGCTATTTGACGCCTCTTATCTTTCTGCAAACCGGCGACTTTTAATCCAAATTCAACATTTTCGATTACTTTGAGCCATGGAAACAAAGCGTTCTCCTGGAATACCATAATTCTATCTGGACCCGTACCTTCGATTTCATGACCATTAAGAATGATTTCACCTTCAGTAGGTTTGTCAAGTCCTGCTAGAATGTTTAAAAGAGTAGATTTACCGCATCCAGAGGGACCAACAATACTCACGAATTCGCCATCGCTAATTGTAAGGTCGATATTTTCAATTGCAATAACGTATTCAGTTTTATTAGAACTGGTTGATTTAAATTTTTTAGATAAATTTCTAACTTGTAATTTCACGCTTACCCCTCTTAAACTAAACTAATTAATTTGAATACGCATATCATACACTCATAATTACGCTAATTCTATAAATTACTATTTAATAATTGATAAATAGCCGTAAACGAAATAAGCATAATTTCTGTAAACTTATGTTTATTACAAATGGAACTCGTTGATAACATTGGTTAGTGAAAGTTAGAGACTGGAATAATTTATTTGTGACGAAGAAATAACCAAAATTGATTGGGTGAATCCGATATCTGTCTAAATTGTAAACATGTGAGGAAGAGTCACAGATACTTTCTAGGGCAACAAGATAATAATCATCGTTGTCGGGTTTGTAATTGTCAGCAATTTACGGAAGAATAGTTATCCAATCAGATGATATTAGATTAGATTGGCTATGTCGAAAATGTGCATATTTCGTCCAGGATCTTAAAAGAAAATGAAAAAGGTGAAATTACTAGATACTGGACAATGGAATCAAACAATCGCTATTGTATTAAATTCAGATAATAAAAAGAAAAAAACTCGTAACAAGAAATTACTAAAGAAGAATCAAAAACGTCTTAAGGAAAGAACAAGTACTAATAATTAATCTGGATAAAAAATGAAAAAACGAGGTCGAAGAATTAGAACAAGAGGTCGATATGCAGGTGAGTGAAAATGACATACGCTAAACATAAAGTAAAGGTAAAGATACATAGAACTAGCGATTATGACGACAAATACACGGGCATAAGGGATTTTCCTGACGAAAAAACGATGTTAGAGTATGGCTTATCTAAAGTGCATGAAGTCATAATAAAGAAATATACAAAGGATGATGAATTTATGGCAACAGCGCGAAAGACTAGAGGCATAAAGTTTGATTACGATATGGAACTCAACGACCATACGGACACCTAACACCAAAGAAACAAAAATTAGTTGAAGCAATGGATATTACTATTTATTGTCATTTTCAAGACATTCAAGAAGATACTGTGAAACAAACGACCAAATACATTTGTTCAAAGCCAGATACTGGATATATTGATAGATATTTTAACAAAACAACTTATCCTTATCGAGTCACAGGAACGTTCGAACTTCCTTCTAGACATCTAGTTTTAAATGCAATTGAAGAGCATGAACAAACAATATTTCCATTTGATGGACATCTTGTTTTCAAGAATCGAGAAGGCAAGATAGAAGTTAATTAAAAAATGAATTATTCAATATGGTATCCTTTCAAACTCAGCCTTAATTTAATGAACCTATGATCTGTGGATATGATAAATAAGCTGAATTGTATATTTATCATAAAGTGTGTTGACTAGATTTTATATTTACGGATGTGACGATACATTATTACCTAAACACCAACTGGTGGATATTGGTTGTTTCTTGTTCATCGACGGTCAATTCCACCGGTTGTTAATTTTAGATTGGTTCGCATCTATTGAACCTAAGCACCCCAAATTATCAGATATGTCCGGAGAAAAGGATATTGTTAAAGAAGGAAGATGCAGTCACTGTGGGGATTATAATGGTAATAAATACCAATTATTACCAACATATATATGTCATTGTGTCTAATATAATATCATGGCATCAAATAAAGAAGTAAAAAATAGAGAAACAATCAATATCGCTCTCGACGAAACAAAATCAACAGTTAAAAAGACAACAGATGAGGCAATAAAGGAAATTCCACGGTTTACAAAAGCCGTTAACGAATATCAAGAAGAGACCATTCAAGCATCAAAAGATATTGCAGATAGTTTTCTAGATTCACAAAAAGAGGTTATCCATTCACTGCAATCCTTATGGGTTCCGTACA
>JAATVL010000176.1 GCA_014523525.1 Nitrososphaerales archaeon TH703
ATTGCATCGAAATTGATAGAAGGAGATGACATAGATATTGGTATCGGAGTCAGTAAGAATAATTCCCATAGTTCAAGTATTTTGAATGTTGAGTATCTCTCAATATTAAAAATTACTGATGAAAAGGTAACTATTAATCCATTATGCACCAAATGTGGAAAAAGAATGAAGTCTGAGGGTAAAGATAAGGGATTTCAATGCAAAAACTGTGGAGACAAAAAGAGCTCGAAATTACTTGTTACTAAACATCGAGATATCCAATTGGGAACGTATCAACCATATCTAAAGGCACATAGGCATTTGACAAAACCATTACATAGATTTGGAATGGAAAAAACTTATCCATGTATTGCAAATATTATCAAACCCCTACACGCTGAGTGGTTGAAATTATTTTGAACGAGTTGTCAGGTATCATTAAGATATTTCAATGAAATGACATACGATATATAGCGGGGGGTTGATTTGAACCTACGGCCATCAAGTTACACTCTAAATGGAAACCGCTCTGCGGGTTATGAGCCCGCCGGGATAACTTAGCCTACGATATCTGGCTTCCCCACCCCGCTATTAGCAGATTGAAATTGGGCAAATATATCTCTGTCTCTATTCCAAATTAAAAAATAAAATCCAAACTCGACAATAAAAGCTGAAAAAAATTTCCAAGAAAATAAAAAGCATGTTGCTTCATCATAAAAGATGCGACTATAACCATATCCAACTCAAGTTCTAAATATATTCTGACTCATAGTTAATACACCATGCCAAGTCTGATTGTAGATAAATTAAGTCAACAGTTTACACATAAATAACATAAATTCTCTTTGTGTCTCATTTCCATTTGTGAGATAAAGCTGATTTAATGCGGGGGATGGGATTTGAACCCACGAACCCCTACGGGATGAGGTTTCCCTGCTGGATCATTTCTTCTGAGCCTCGTGTCGGACTTAATCTCACGCCTTTGACCAAGCTTGGCAACCCCCGCGCAAATGTCAATCCCATTGTCCTTCATTTAAGTAATTGAAGGATAGCTAACAACCAACTTAACTTGACTTTTTTAGTTTTCTTATTTTAACTCTCTTACCATGTGAAGATGGTATAATTTTCATTCTTGCGTTCTGGAATGAATAGTCCAATTCCTTACCACGGTAGAATCTATCCAAGAAGATAGCTAATGCAGCAATTTCCGAATGCGGTTGATTACCAACCGCTATATTCATATCGGCAATAGAATAAACTTCCCTTGGGACTTTACTAGCTCCAATTACTATCAGTATATTTCTTTCTTCTCCGAAATCAAGTGATATCTTCTCTATATTCAATCCATACATGGTTAGATGAACAATTATTCCATTATTCTTCTTCCATGAATTTATCAGTGATTTCCAGTCCTGAATAATTTCAATATCAAATTCATTCGAACCTCCCCAGTGATCGCATACTTTTCCAATTGTTCCGAGTATAGAATCGTCTACCTGCGTCATGTAAATCTTTTTACAACCAAAAGCTCTTGACACCAGCGCAACGTGTGTGGTCGTCCGATCATCCCTTACAAGTCTGTGTCCCAATCTAAGTACTGCAACGGACATTAATTATCTACCTTCATCATATTGGCAAAAATTTTGGATTGAATGGTTTCGAGGAGAACACTTAGATTCATTCCTGTCTTTGATGATATCATAACAGGGTTTTTATTGCTTTCATTCAATATTCCAAGTTGCTTACACTTTTCACTTGCCTCTTCAGGTTTCACCAGATCCATCTTATTGAATACATAAATTATCTTTGCGATTGATACTCCCAAGTGAATCAAGACAGTAAAACTACTTGATAGTTGTTTTTTTATGATTTCGTAACTCTGACTGATATCTACTACAAGTAGAATAATATCTGAAAAAATTAATTCTTGGAGGGTTGATTTAAAAGCATCTATCATATATGCCGGCAGTTTACTTATGAATCCTACAGTATCAGAAAACATTACCTTATTCCCCTTGATATTTACAATTCTGCTAGATGTAGATAACGTCGTAAACAATTCAATACCCACCAATTTTGATTCTCCTGTTAATAGATTAAACAGAGTTGTTTTCCCAACCGAGGTGTATCCTATAATAGAAACAGTTGGAAAACCAGATCTAGCTCTACTAGTTCTTTGTAAAACCTTTCTCTTCTCTTCTTTTACTAGTTTTTTTCTAAGAACAGAAATTCTCCTTTTTATGTCAAGTAGATGAACATCAGCGTCGTATTTTCCCAAGCCAAAAAAACCTGGTTGTTCGCCCCTCTTTGCAAGCCTCACCTTCTCCTTGATTCTTACTGCTTCATAATGCAGTTCAGCAAGTTTTATCTGAATTTTAGACTCCTCGGTGTTGGACCTCAATCTAAAGATTTCAAGAATTAATTTCTCTCTATCAATGATATCTGCTTCACATAGTTTTGCCAAATTATATTGTTGGGTCGGTTTTAATATTTCATCAAAGATTACAAATTCAATATTCAAGGATTTAATCAATTCTCTTACCTCGTCTGCTTTTCCTTTTCCGATGCCAAATTTTGATCTTGTTAAGTGTTTTTGAGTCACAGTACGCTCTACAGAATAACCTGCAGATTCTGCCAACGACTTGGCTTCACCAGCGATGTCTTTTATCGGATAAGTAATAAGTAATGCGGATTTATTCACCGGAATCAACCTCAGTATATAAGTTTATTCGAAAATATCTTTCTAGCTTTTTGGTTAATTTTTCATCAGGCTTTAGTGAACCACTCTCTATTTTCTGTAACAAAGAAGCCCGTTCCTTTATGAGAAATCCTAACTGTTCATGTGTAAGGCCCTGTTTCATCCTAGATTTTCGAATGACTTCTGAAAAGTTATTGATCAGGATGGTAGAGTCACTGAGTGTGATTTTGTTAGGCAATACATTTTTTTTTGGTCCAGCGGAGACTCTTTTTTGATTTTTTTGCCGCTCATTTGATGGCTTGCCTCTTTTTGAACATGTCCTGCATACTGTCAGCAAGTTGCCTTCTACAATAACCCTTTCGGCATAATCTTTTATCGGAGTCCCGCAAATTTCACAAGAAGTCATAGATGATCTTATGTTAAACTAACATCTTGTTTATTTTTTTCTAATCCATAGTTAGAATATTCATCAATCAATTATATCTACTAGTAACAAAATAGACAAAGTGTAAATAGTATATAGCATCATGCCTACAAACGGTGCGTGTCACAATCGTGTTGTGAAATTTTCAACTATGAGATTTTTATTTTTGGCCATATATGTTTTAAATATAGAGATTAAATAAAACTAAGCAAGCGTTGAATCCTAATGAAAAAATTTCTTATCACATAGATGCACTTTTTGGTAAAGGTGTATCAAATGTTCTACCAAGGAAACTTACATTCTCATATTCCAGAAAAACCGGAAGAATCAAGAGTTTTGGAATAAACGATCAGCTTATAGGTACCTTAAGATCAGATGGAGGAATAGCTCTTACTATTTTCGGCGCTTCAATTTTGTTAAACGAGAGTAGTTTCAAACAGAACTGTATAATTCCAAAAGAAGAAGCCCTTCCATTTGTGAGCGAAGGAAGATCATTATTCTGTAAACATGTTGAATGGTTCGGTTCAAATATCAATATTGGATCGGAAGTAGTAGTGATAGATAAGAGTGACGTTGTACATGCGGTAGGAAAGTCGGTACTCAGTCAATCACAGTTGCTCGGTAGGATAGGAGACGTGGCAGTCAGGGTTAGAGAAGGAATAAAAAGTAGAGGAGAGCAACAAAATCCATGATGCGCGGAAACCGCGAGATGAGACGGATGCTGGACAAAATGGGCTTAAATATGCAGGAACTTGGCAATATTGAAGAAGTTGTTATTAAAACTGATACAAAGGAAATCTACTTAATAAAACCACAGGTAATTGAAATGAAGGGAAAGGATAGCACTATTTTTCAAATTATCGCAGGAGATATAGAAGAAAAAGAAAGAGAAGTTCCTACTTTCAAGGAGGAAGACATTATCCTAGTGATGCAACAAGCGTCGAGTTCAAGGGAGAAGGCTATAATGGCTCTAACTGATACAAAGGGAGACATCGCTCAAGCTATACTTAATCTTACGACATAGAACTTTCCACCGGACCTACAAGTCACTTGTTAATGCAGAGTTAATATATGGTTATAGGATTTTCTGGTACAGGATTATGTCCTCTGTAGAAAAAATTGTTAACGTACTATCCGAGCTCGAAAGGGATATCGAGACTTTATCAATGAAAGTTGAGGATATGAAAAAGAGAATCTTTACCAACTCTGATAAAGAAATATCACAACTTAGAGAAAAGATAATAGAAATTGCAAAGACGGAATCAGAGAAAATAATTTCAGCTGCCAAACAAGAAGCAGAGGAGAAATCACAGAAAATTTTGGCAGAGTCAGAAACTAATCTGACAAAACTTAGAGAAAATACAAAACTTTCGTTTGATAAATCCGTTAAACTAGTAGTAGATTCGATATTAAACAAAAAGGATGCGACCGAGCCATAGTTTTGTATTAAAACTCAAAAAATTTAATAAGAATTAAAAATCAGTATAATTGAATGGAAAACCCTTAGTGACAGGACCGAATTCAAGCCAAATAGTGGTAGCAACTGTCGAAGGTCGGTCGTATTATAAAATTGTGAGTATGTTAAAATCTATGAATATTGGTTTTTCTTCTCTATCTCCAGAAGAAGCTTCAAGGACAAATGCAAAAATAATCATAACAACAAAGAATGAAGCATCATTAATTAGAAGAGAAGATTTAATTTTCGATTTCCAGCTTGATACATCCCCCGCCCTCTTTAAGGCCATGCTACTAAAAAATTTGAGCGGTAATTATATTGAAGATATTTTAGTCGTAGGGGTAGACCCTGGGAACAGGATAGGAATCTATGTTTTATACCTACACACAGAATTATACGGTACTGTTCGAAGCTCCTTAAGAGAGGCGGTCAAATTCATTATGAATATACTGTCCTGTATAAATTCCAGTAAAAAAATACTGAAAATTGGAAATGGCGATTCGATTAAGTGCAACCATATTGCACAAGAAATCAAGAATCAGAATGGATCAGTAATAATAGAGATCGTTAATGAATTCGGTACATCGCGAAATATACTGCCTAATTGTCGTCGAAGCAGGGATGTAGGGTCTGCAAAATCTATAGCATTCCGCTCTGGTCGTATTTTCCAGGTCAAGTAAATCATTGACTACTCTTTGAGGAACCTGCAGATATTAAATCAATTTTCAATAGTAAGTCATATTAAAAAATTCTCAACTATTAGATGATAAAGTAGAGATAGACGATCAAATCAAATGATTTAGATATCTTATCTTACTAGATTACTACCAGTTAACATTGAGCGAAACCCACCAAGGGAACTTTATTGAAAAGAAAATTACCTTGAAATCAAATAGAGTTTTTCTCCTAAAATTCATTGAATTTAATAACGGTTGTTTTGTTTCCCTTTCTGAAGATTTGTGCAAAATAGGTGGTCTCCATGTTTCTGTGGCATCTAATAACAGGACGCAAAGTGCCAGAGTAATCCCAAATATCAGAGATCCCATCTTTATGAAGACATTGTCGGAAAAAATATCATTAATGATAAATGGAATAGTAATAACCAATTTCAATAACAAAAATCCATTGTCATTGAGTGAAATGCAGGAGATCATGAATGAAGTATTAAAACTATTGGAAATGAAAACAAGTGATTAGGGAATGAAAACAAGATTTGAATTCAATAAGATCCATGGATTTACGGATTTTCTAACTCAATTAGAGAAAACAAATCAACTAGTAAGAATAAAAAAAGCGGTAGATCCAAAATTTGAACTTGCAGCAATAGTAAGCAAGTTAGATAAAGGGAAGGCGGTACTTTTTGAATCAGTAAAAGATAGCAAGATAAAAGTGGCTGCAAATGTTTTAGGAACAAGATACAGAGTCGCATTATCAATTAATTCAAAAAATGAAAACTTGATACAAGAGAGGATTAATGACGCTATAAGGAATAAATCTGAAATAACAAATATTGATGGTAGTAATAATTGGGACAAAAACTCAAAGAACCTATTTGATTTGCCTATAGTGACACATTTTGAAAAGGATTCTGGAGCGTTTATAACTTCTTCTTTGGTGATAGCCAAAGACAAGGAAACAGGAGACCAGAATCTATCAACTCATCGCTTATTGAGATTAGATAAAAAAAGAATGGCTATAAGAATGGTAGAAGGAAGACATCTACACAAATGTTTTACTAGTGCAAAGGAACACGGTGAGGACCTACCTGTTTCTGTAATAATTGGAGCTCATCCTGCTATCTCTGTTGCAGCAGCTTATCAAGCTCCTTACGGAGAGAACGAACTGAAAATAGCAAATTCATTAATGAGCAATACATTGACATTGACTAAATCACCGGGTACAGGTCTCTACGTTCCTAGAAACTCTGAAATTCTCTTGGAAGGAAGAATTCTCGCAGATGAAACATCAGAGGAACAAATGGTTGAAATGCTAAGAACCTACGATATTAAGAGAAGACAACCTATTTTTGAATTAGAAAAAATATACTTAACGGACGATCCCATTTATCATGACATTTTGCCTGGATATGGAGAACATAGATTATTGATGGGACTGCCAATAGAATCTAAACTCTTCCATAGCGTGAAAGATGTAGTATCAGGCACCAGAGAAGTTCATCTAACTGATGGCGGTAGTAACTGGCTTACTGCGGTTATTCAAATAAGAAAAAAATTGGAAGGAGAGCCAAAAAATGCAATTGTTGCAGCCTTTGCTGGACATCCCTCACTAAAAATTGCAATCATAGTTGATGATGACATAAATCCCAGAAATCCTACAGAGGTGGATTATGCGATTTCGACAAGATGCCAAGCAGACAAGGATCTATTGATAATACCAAATTCAAAGGGATCTAGTTTAGACCCTTCAAGTGACCAGAATAATCTTGTAACTACAAAAATGGGGATTGACGCGACTGCAACACTTTCAAAGTCAAAGGACAGGTTTGAAATAGCAAAAATACCAGGAGAGGAAAAAATTAGACTTTCAGATTATTTGTAGAGTGAAAAAGGCATCTTTGTGATGGTCGTAAAGCAATTGCGGCTAAATTCTCTTTTTTTAGGTCACTATTAATATTGTATAATAGATTAAATATCCTTTATTCACATATTTCTCAGTACATGCCATGAAGCCCAACAATTATGCAATGAGAGATTGGCATCTTGAACATGTTGAGAAAGTAATTCTTCGCTATATGAAAGGAATTTCTCCCGATGCATCATCTTTTGAAAAACGCAATTTTAAAAAATATAGTACTATTACCAGCTGTTCAAAACAAATAGAATACGATATAAAACATGGTGTAACGGCACAGGAGGTAGCTGATCTAATGAACAAGATAAGAAGTGATGCATCTTATTCTGAAGTAAGACAAAATCAAGAGGCAATACATAGATTAGATGAACTAGAAAGGCAGCTAAACTCTCCAAAGAAATTAGGTTGGTAAAAAATTTATTGCTAAATTAATATTTTAAAGTATAATTATGTCGGAAAATAGGTTTGTTTCTGGGAATGTAATAGTTGTTTACTGTAATTTCGTAGAATTAGAATCAAAGGAACTCTTGCCTCAACACATTATGGAAAGAATAGCTGTCTGTACCAGAATATATCAACTAATCATGAAATCCAAGCCGGATAAATCTGATACGATCATTAAAGTTGCTGCTGACAAGAAGATAGGCAGTATGGTAAAAAATGAACTATTGAATAATGGCATTGAAGAATCAGAGATAATTGTAGAAACTTCCTACAATGGTATAGACCACCTATTTTCTGTTATTATGGATGAAATAAAGAAAAGGGCCAATCCTCCAGTCATCTATTTTATTTCTTCCTATCAACAAAAAGATATTTTTGATTCCGCCACTGAAAGATATAAGGGATACAAGATTCAATTTGAAGGTGCCCTTGATAAAAGACCGACAGTGAATATAGAAGAAGATGCAAAGAAGGAAAAGCTAGAAAAAAGGTTCACAAATATTAAGGAAAAGGGAAAGAACAAGATGATTGATATGCTTTTAAATTATATCTTCCCCGAAAGTAAAAAACGTTGATGTTCAGAAGATTTAATATCCAGATTATCATCGCATAACAAATATGCGGTCATCGTCTAGTTTGGTTAGGACACTGGCCTTCCACTCCAATATACTGGAGAAGAAAGCCCGTAACCCGGGACTCTATTAAATTGGGGCGGGAATTCAAATCCCGGTGACCGCAATATCTATAGGAGTTCATATACGGGTTCTTGTATAATTAAGGAAGAGATAATTTATGACGTCGACTGCATTTTTCCCAATATTCCACTTGTTCCTTTTCTTGTATACTCATTTAATCACATTCGAAAGTATAACATACTTGCATTATCATTTTACGTGGAACGTATATGTATTTTCTGATGCAACATTATCTGCACCCAAGCCCTGAACAGACAGGCTGTAAGAAACCTTATGGTCTCCAGGCGGTAACGGTTTCAGAAAGGTAAACCAGCCGTGTGCTCCAGAAGGCCACGTTCCAGTGACCTGTTCAGGCACATAAGTATTTTCTGGTATCGTAACATTGAATGGTTTTGCGTAAATTTCACTAAAGTTGTCCGTAGTATTTATCTGGAGGTGGAATATGAATGCACGTGACTATCTTTAAGTGGAATTCTAATGTTGCTATAATAAAGGGGAGAATATCACGATAATACTATTTTATATACAGCGTTTCTCAAAGTATAGCAAATTATGGCCAGTACTAGTAATAATTTCAATAATTCCAATTGGAAACTTGAAGGACGTCGCCTTTTCTCCGAGTTGCTGGGGACGTTCTTCCTGGTGCTTGTCGCCGCCGGCGGCCCGATGATGGGTCACGCGTTCCCGGACACGATCAGTCGCACGGCGGCCGTGGTCGCACCGGGGCTGATGGTGATTGGAATCATCCTGTTCATGGGCAAGGTCTCCGGCGCGCATCTCAATCCCGCGGTGAGTGTGGGGTTCGCGCTTCGAGGAGATTTCCCGTGGCGCCGCGTGCCCGGCTACATCGTCATCCAGCTCGTCGGAGCGACCCTCGCCGCCTGGTTCCTCCAGTCCGTCATCCACGTCTCCGCGTCCTTTGGCTCCAACTATGTGGCCGCCGGATACTCTGCAACCGACGGATTCCTGATGGAAGCGGTTCTCACCCTGGGTCTGTTGAGCGTCATCCTCGGTACCGCATCGCGCGCCCAGAACGTCGGTGCGATCAGCGCGCTGGCGGTCGGCGGGTACATCGCCCTGGCAGGCTTGTGGGGCAGTCCGATCTCGGGTGCGTCCATGAATCCGGCCCGCACGTTCGGCCCCGACCTCGTCGGTGCCAACTTCACCGACTACTGGGTCTACGTCGCGGGGCCGTTGGTCGGGGCGATCGTCGCGGTCGGCGTGGCGTTCGTGCTCCGCGGCAAAGGTGGGGGCCGCAGCGGATCGGAAGCGGCGCAGGGGGCCCTGGATACCGAGGTCAAACGCCCCGATCAGCCATGAGCACGGTCCGTATCGACGCACACCAGAGAAAGGGGTACTCGCCGTGAACGCGCCCAACCAGAGGGCGTAAAACCTTTAGTATCACTAAGTAAGATGACTATTAATTATGAATATCAGTAATTTCGACCGTCAGAAGGCAGAAATTTTGGCCTTTTTTCAAATAATTGATTTACAAGGCCAGCTTTGGTGGTATTGCTTCCCACTAAAAAGATAGATGATTTGAAAGACTTCATTATTTCTGTTAAGAACATTATTTTAGCAGAACCTGGTTTACCAACTAATAGGATATGAATTGGCCTATCAGATAGTATAGCCTTATTAAATATTAGCTTGATGTCGCTATGGCCTACTATATTTTCAAAACTACATCTCCTTGGAGAGAACATATTACAAGACATTGAAACTAAAAATTGTTTTATTAGTTTCATTATATCTTTGTTACCGCCATTCATTATCCCTTGATGAAACCAAGCATTAGTCCTGCAGAAACACCTCCTGTCAAAGGAAATCCTAGATATGTAGTAATACTGGAAATAGGTTCTCCGTTATTTATTAAATTAGTTATCATAGGCAGCGTAGATGCTGGAATAGATTGAAATTTATCCCAATCGATTGCCAAAATACCTTGATGCTGAAGATATGTTAAAGCTCCTAAAAAGAGGCCAGCAATTATTGCTACCAGCTTTAATACTTTTTTTATGGCAAAACCGATAAAAAAACTCGCCATACCTCCCGAGCCTGCGGTAAATAAAGCTGAAGGAATGTTCTCAAGGCTCATGCCGTATCAGCTTTGGAATATGAGTATTAGCTTAAAGCTTTTTTGCAGACACATTATAGAAGAATTTTATTAAAAAAACTGACTTCCTCAACTTTTGAGCAATACCTTTTTTATCAACATTTTGTGGTTATGTGTAGTGTGTCTCCATATAAATTCAAGTCAAGTCAATGCAACCTCGAGAGTTCAAGCATTCATTGTATGTTTGAATGGATGGATAATGGTGTAGATTCGAATGAGTGGTAATGCAGAATCGAAATTGAATGGCGGCTATTATAGGCTTATGCTCTATGCGGCGTTGTTCGGTGCCTTTTCCTCGCTACTAACGGCTGGATACATTACCCTCTATAATCAGGGTGTCAAGTTCTTTGGGCAAGCAAATCTCTTCTTGTTTAACATTAACTTTTGGCCACTGGTACTGTTGAGTGTCGCCGGTGTGTTTATTGGCCTTGCTATCAAGTTCTTTGGACAGCATGCGGGAGAGGGAGTTGCACAGCGCCAATATGCCCAGACAGGCCGCCTCAACTATCGCAATCTACCAAGCATACTTCTACAAGGCTTCATAGCGTTATGGAGTGGTGCTGCAGTCGGTCCCGAGGGACC
>JAATVL010000177.1 GCA_014523525.1 Nitrososphaerales archaeon TH703
ATATCTTTGACAACTTTGGCTCCTGTTGCCTTTGCCAACCATAATAAATCATTTTCCTTAACTCTTCTAACGGTTAGGATTCTGTTCTTGGCAAAATGATTTAGCGCAAGAGGATCGATGCCTCCACGAGAAAAAATCACATTAGCACCAGATTTGATTACACATTGAATCTTTTGCACCAGGTTACGAGTCTTGTTATCAAGGAAGTGTGTAACTTGGGTCGGATCTGAAATTCTAATTTCCGCATCAATTTTAGTGCGTACATCTTGAATGTCGTTGTCAAGTAGTAAAATCTGTGCGTTTTTAATAATTCGAGGCATCGACGATTCATCTATTGTTTTATCTATTACCGTTCCAAGAACAAGTTGCATATCAGAACTAATTCCTATTTTTTCTTCGATTTTAATATCATCTACATCAAGATAGCTTTTTGAAAAATCGGCAACCCTACATATCCCGTCAACAACAAGACTGGGAATTTTCATCTCTTCTGTAAAATGAGAAACTGCTTTTGACCTCAAACAAGTATCAACAAGGTCTTTCATTATCTTTCTATCATAATTTGTTGATTCCCTAGCAACTTTCCTAATAATACCAATTGCCATCTGTAACGCATTGTGATAGCCATCTGAAATTAATGCCGGAGAAATACCCATTTCCAATAAATCTTCTGCTTTTTCAACTAGCGCTCCTGCAAGCACGACAACTGAGGTAGTACCGTCTCCGACAGCGTTATCCACTGCATTGGACGCTTCAATTATTACCTTAGCAGCTGGATGTTCAACATCAATCTTTCTTAGAAAAGTTGCACCATCCTTAGTAACGGTCATTTCACCAAGAATATCAATAAACATTTTTTCAAGTCCTCGGGGACCCAGGAAACCTTTTACAAGATCAGCAATCAATCTTGCAGCAAGAAGATTATACCTCATGGCTTGAGTGCCATACGTTCTCTTTACACCATTACCAAATAACTGAAAATTTTTATTCTCCATAAAAAATTAATCTCAAATTGATAAATTGAGATCAATTATAAATATATGACTTTATATTAAATTTTGAACTTAAAATGTTTCTGTCCCCACGAGATATTGATAAATTATACATTTTTATGAGCGCAGAGGTCGCACGAAAAAGAAAAACAAGAGGTTTAAAACTCAATTATTCTGAATCGGTTGCACTAATAGCAGATCACATTCTTGAAGGCGCACGAGATGGCAAGTCGGTTTCTGAACTTATGAAATCCGGAAGACATGTGTTACAAAAGGATGATGTATTACCCGGAGTACCGGAACTAGTACAAAGTGTCCAAGTAGAAGCAACCTTTGATGATGGTACCAAACTAGTAACCGTTCACAGTCCCATTATTTGATTAATGGAGTCTGCAAAGAATGATCCCCGGTGAATACCTTTTGTCTAAGAATCCAATAGTGGCTAATGTAGGAAAAAAAACAATAAAAATTAATGTAAAAAACACAGGAGATAGACCTATTCAAGTAGGCTCTCATATGCACTTTTTTGAAACAAACAAAGCCTTAGTATTTCAGAGGAGTAAAACTTTCGGATTTCGTCTAAACATTCCGTCGGGAACTTCGCTACGGTTTGAACCGGGAGATTCAAGAATTGTACAGTTAACAGAATTTGGCGGAAAAAGAATTGTTTTTGGTTTTAATAGTCTTGTTAATGGTAAACTTACTAACAAACAAAAAGAAATTTCCCTCTTGAAGTTAAAGAAAAAAGGGTTCATGGAGGCAAAATAGACATGGTTCTAAAAATTCCTAGGAAACAATATGTTGAACTATACGGGCCGACGAAAGGAGACAGAATCAGACTAGGAGATACGGATCTTATAATAGAGATCGAAAAAGATCTGATAACATACGGAGACGAACTTGTTTTTGGAGGGGGCAAGAGTATTCGAGATGGAATGGGACAGGCAAGTGGAATTGAAAGCAAATATTCTCTAGATCTTGTGATTACAAACACTATACTAATGGATCCAACATTAGGTATTATCAAAACAGATATTGGTATCAAAAATGGATTGATTTTGGCTATAGGCAAGGCCGGAAATCCCAATGTGATGGATGGAGTATCTGATAACATGATTGTCTCTTCAAATACAGAAGTTATTTCAGGCGAACACACTATTTGCACTGCAGGAACGATTGATACTCATATACATTTTATTTCACCTCAACAAATCGTAGAAGCAATATGCAGTGGTACTACTACGATGATAGGTGGTGGAACTGGACCTTCTGAAGGTACTAAAGCCACTACTTGTACTCCGGGACCCTGGAATATTCATAGAATGTTAGAATCCTTGGATGAATTTCCATTGAATTTTGGATTATTGGGAAAAGGAAATGACTCACTGGAACCATCACTATTAGAACAAATTAATGAAGGGGCTTGTGGCCTGAAGCTACATGAAGATTGGGGATCAACTCCGGCTACCATTGATGCAGCATTAAAGGTTGCAGATAAAACCGATACGCAAATAGCAATCCATACCGACACCCTGAATGAATGTGGATATGTAGATGATACAATAAAAGCAATCTCGGGTAGAACGATTCATACATATCATACCGAGGGGGCCGGTGGAGGACATGCTCCAGATATACTAAAAATTGCCGGTGAAGTGAATGTACTGCCTTCATCAACGAACCCAACAAGACCATTTACTGAAAACACTCTCGAAGAACATTTTGATATGATGATGGTCTGTCATCATCTGAATCCTTCAATAGCAGAAGATGTTGCATTTGCTGAATCAAGAATAAGAGCTGAAACAATAGCCGCAGAAGATGTGCTACATGATTTAGGTGCTCTTAGCATGTATTCTTCTGATAGTCAAGCTATGGGTAGAGTTGGTGAAGTAGCAACTAGGGCTTGGCAAACGGCAGACAAAATGAAAAAGATGTCGGGAAGATTAAAGCAAGAGAAAGGCAATAATGACAACCTACGTGTAAAAAGATATCTAGCAAAACTTACGATTAATCCTGCAATAACACATGGAATTTCAGAGTATGTAGGCTCACTTCAAGCACGGAAAATAGCCGATATTGTAATTTGGACACCACAATTTTTCGGCATAAAACCCAAGCTCATCATTAAAGGAGGTTTTATCGCATATTCTCTCATGGGAGATCCAAACGCTTCGATTCCAACTCCAGAGCCTGTATATTATCGACCAATGTTTGGAGCCATGGGTAAAGCTAAGTATTCTACATCAGTAACATTTACTTCAAAAAGGGCTATAAGAAATGGTCTTCAAAAGAAACTCGGCCTAAAGAAAAAACTTTTACCTGTAAAAAACTGTCGCAATATATCGAAGAAAAATATGGTATACAATAATCTGATACCTAAAATAGAAATCGATCCTGAAACGTACGTTGTGAAAGTAGATGGAAACATAGCGACTACCGAAGCCGCAAAGAAGCTATCACTGTCACGGTTGTACAATCTATTTTAATTTTTCAAAATGTCTTAAAATCATAATACTTATATATTTTGCAAATACATTTTGATTTATGAATCCCGTCCGTACAGAAAAGGAAGTCGAATCAGTAGCAAAAAAAGCAACAGAGGCTCTCTATGGGGACAATATTAAAGATTTTAAGATTAGAACTCTCCTTCCATTTCCAACTGAACAAAATAGAGAAGCTTGGGACGCTCAAGTTACTTTCTTACTTGGTGGTCTACAATATACGGTTGACCTCTTAATTAATGAAAAAGATGGACAGATAACAAATACAAGGCTTATAGATAAAATGGTTCCGTTATAGTATCAAACTTATTGGAATTTGATCCGGAATTTCCTAATGGATACATTATAATGCGCTTTTTTGAGTCAGTTAAAGGTACAACTGACTCTCTTACCCTTTTTAGAAAAACATATTTAATCAGAATAAAGATATGAGCTCCCAGATACTCTATTTAGCAAAAAAGAAGAGGCTTGTAGGGCTTTTTGTTCTTGCAAGTGTCGCAATACTTTTTCTAGTTATTCCAGATTTGGTTGGAATTGAGATTGCGTTACCATTGAGACTTACTTCCCTAGGTCTTTTGGCAGTTTATGTTTTACTTTCTTTTGAAATAGTTCATAGAACTATAATTGCAATGGTAGGAGCCACTTTTGTTATAATTATAGGTATCACCACTGGACTGTTTGATGCTTCTATGAGTTTGGAATTTGTAATCAGTTCGATTGATTTCAATACAATTGGTCTTTTATTAGGAATGATGATAATCGTGGTAATATTGGGTGAAACTGGGATATTTGAGTACCTTGGTTTAAGAATGAGTAAAGCATCAAAGGGGAATATGTGGAGGTTGATGCTTATGTTCTGCATCTTTACGGCGATAGTTTCTATGTTTATAGATAATGTTACTACAATCCTGTTAATAGTTCCAATCACCATTTCCATATTCAGGACTCTCAAGATATCTCCAATCCCATTTATAATCGCACAGGTACTTGCATCAAACGTAGGAGGTACGGCAACACTAATTGGTGATCCACCAAATATACTAATCGGATCTGCCGCGAACATAGATTTTAATTCATTTATTATCAATATGGGCCCTACCGTAGCTATTTCTCTATTGGCTTCTATATTTATTTTAAAATTTCTGTTTAGAAAAGATCTTGTACAAAAACCGCATAATCTTGAGGATTTGTTATCTCAGGACGAAAAGGTCCTTATAAAGAATAGATCAGTTTTAAAAAAATCACTAGCTGTACTAACTGCGGTTATTATTCTTTTTGTTATACATGGTAGTATCAATATAGAACCTTCTATTATAGCTCTGAGCGGTGCAGGGATACTTATGCTTGTAACAAAGTCTAGGCCTGAGCATATCTTGAATCAAATTGATTGGTCTACCTTGATCTTCCTTGCTGGTCTCTTCATTATAATTGGCGGAGCAGATAAAGCAGGTTTAATAGATCTATTGTCCAATGCTGCATTACAAATTAGCGGCGGTAATCCTTGGGTATTGTTCTTCATGATTATTTGGTTATCTGCAATAGCTAGCGCATTTATAGACAACATTCCATTTGCTGCTACGATGATTCCAGTCATATCCGCGATTAGCAACACTGAGTCGATAACTGCAGTATTTGGAAGTCTTGCTATCAGTCCTTTATGGTGGGCATTGTCACTTGGAGTTGGATTCGGAGGAAATGGTACTTTAGTAGGTTCGAGTGCAGGGATAGTTGCCACAGGGATGGCCGAAATAAAAGGCTATAAAATTACCTTTAATAAATTTCTTAGAGTGGGCTTTCCTTTCATGATAGCCAGTGTCGCAGTTGGTTCCATTGTATTACTCATAGACGTGTTAATAAGACTGAATCTCGCAGCATGACAACAAGAAATTTTAGGATGTTTTTGCTAATTAGATAAATTTGAATTTGAATCGCGCCAGATTGATTTCTCCCATAAGGAAAAAGAAAATATAAAATATTTCAAAATTCTGAATAAATGGAACAATTAATATAAAACGATCTCCTTGACTTTTTTAATAAGAAACGCATAGTCCATTTTTCTGTCAGAAATCTTACATTTTTAATAGTCGAAAAGACATAATAAAAACTGAAAATATTACCACGGCGCTAACTAGAAAAGTAGCCGCTCCAATCTGATTATACAATAATCCTCCCGCAATTAACCCAATGATACTTGCTAGGCCTCCAAAACTACCCGCAACACCCTGAACCGCTCCTTGAAGTACTGTTCCTGCGCGTTTTGAAAGTATAGACATAAAAGAGGGCCACATAAGGCCGTTACCAAGTGCAAATAAAATCACAGCCACATACACAAATATAATGTTATTTGAAACAAATAAAACAAAATTTGTACCTAAGATTATGCTACCAATAATAATTAGTTTTTCCTCAGAAAATTTTTTTAATGCTTTACGTAATACAGGTCCTTGGATAAAGACCATTATTCCACTTAAAACTGCATAAAATATCCCCAACTGTGTTATGGACCATTTTAGATCATTAGCTGCGTGAGTCGGAAATGAAGCATAGTATACATTGAATCCAAGAAATATCAAAAAATACAATATAAGCAAAAAAGGAATGTGTTTTAATTTGAAAACATCTCTCATTTTAGGTTTAACAGGGCTCACGGGCTCGTAGCAATCTTTACACTCCTGCGAAAAAACCTTTCGAATAGTACCTTCTTCGGAGACTAATATTGGATTTGATATGGGCTTGGATTCTTTTAATAGAAAGGCTATTACAACTAACGTAACCAGAGATAGTAATAGCGCTGCTAGAACTGGTAGTATTGTTCCATAAATTGTTCCACCTAAAATTCCAGCTAAAGCAGGACCTAAAATGAATCCCAAATTAGAAGATATTGCCATTTTTCCAAAGTTCTTACTCCTGTTTTCATCTGATGAAATATCAGAAAGGTAGGCATTTGCAACCGAAATATTTCCACCAGTAATTCCGTCAATTGCCCTGGCAAGAAATATGAGAAGCAATGGAACAATAATAATAATTGTTCCGAGATAGATGGAGTTAATAATAAAGGTCCCACCAAAAGGGAAAATTAAAGCAAAAAGAAATAATATCCAGCCAATTGCTGTTCCTGCATTGCTTAACAAAAGAATTTTTTTTCTTCCATAAATATCAGACCACCTTCCTAAAATTGGAGCTCCAATAAGCTGGAAAGCAGGGTAAGTTGCTGCCAGTAGACCGTAAACTATAGAATTACCTCCGAATTTCATGACTAAAAACACTAGGAAAGGCAAAACAATACTAAATCCTAGGGTACCAATAAAATTAACCAACATTATAGGAAAAAGTTGAGTCCGTTTCTCTCTACTATTCATAATTTAGGCATTAGCAATATAGATAGAGAGTATTGAAAAATGTTTACCTGTTTTCAATTGTAAACAAAGGTGCTATTTTGCATAACAATTAATATTTTGTTATCTCAATGATTAGTTGATTGAGAGTTTTTGACACACTCACAAAAAATAATATTTCATTGAGGCCTACAAACAAGGTATTTAGAATTTTTGTTTGTGGTCCCACTCTTTATGACAATTGTCACCTAGGACATGCAAGAGTATTTGTTATGGTAGATCTAATAATTAGATTACTTAAATCAAGAAACTTTATTCCTCATGTAGTAGTAAATGTTACTGATATCGACCCAAAGTTAAACGAAAATAATAATATCAATCCTGAAGTTATATTTAAGGCATTTATTGATGATCTGAAGAAACTTGAAATCAGCGATTTGACATATGCTAAAACTAGTGATTATGTAAAAGAAGCAATGGATTTGACGGAGGTACTGATCAAGAGGAAGTTGGCTTATTCTGTAAATGGAAACGTATACCTAGAATCATCCAAATTCAAAGCATATGGTGCACTTTCACATTTATCCAAAAGTGAATTATCGGACCACAGATATGACATTGATATTAATAAACGAAACACTACAGATAATTTTTTATGGAACACTAGCGATTACTATGGAACAGAATTTAATGATAAGATCTTGGGAGATGGAACC
The DNA here is from genome assembly GCA_014523525.1 of Nitrososphaerales archaeon TH703. GTDB lineage: Archaea > Thermoproteota > Nitrososphaeria > Nitrososphaerales > Nitrososphaeraceae > TA-21. The sequence continues at coordinate 7,548 of JAATVL010000177.1, forward strand.
CCTTGGTGGCACATGCAGGACACTGCAGTGGCAATGTTTCATTTTAATGGTAATTATGACATACATGTTGGAGGTATTGACTTATGTTACCCACATCACGAAGTGTTGCTTTCAAATTTGATGGCACTTTCACGGAAAGAAAGACCTGTAAAGTGCTGGATGCATATCGGTATTTTGGATATTGAGAATAAAAAGATGTCAAAGTCTTCTGGTAATGCAATTTATATCAGAGAACTATTGAAAAAATACGATGCAAATACTCTGAAACTTTATTTTTACTCACATAGCTATAAGAAATTAATAAATTTTAAATTCTCAGAATTAAACAGATTCGACAGAATAAATAATATGATTAGGGATTTAGTGTTAAGCTCAGATTATGATAATGAAGACTATGATATTGCGAATGAGAAAGTTAATTATGCAAATGAATCAGATACAATAAAAAAATTTAAAAATTTTATTGAGGATGATCTAGATACGCCCAATGCATTACGATTATTCTTAGATACAGTAACGCAGGAAGGCAAAATGAATGAAGCAAAAAAGATGATGAAAATTTTTGGACTTAGGTATTGAATATACCGATGATAATGAATCATCTTTTTGTTCTCTGTGGAGCAGAATTCATAAAAAAATAGATTGCGTAGAATTATTTTCAAATCCTAAACTGGGAGATGATTATTTTTTTAATAGATTGAATATTAAGAATTGGTGTAATAATGTCGATGATATCCTAAATTATATAAAGACTAATTACAACTACAACCTTAATAGTTATCATATACATATGATTTGCAATAATGAAAATTCTGCTAGGTTGAATAAACCTAAATTCGGTACTATGAAAATCTTGAGTCTTGATGTTAACAAATATGTTATAAACAGTAATAAATATATTGAAATTGATATTGTTGATAAGAATTCCTTAAACTTGTGGATTGATGTTTTTTGTAGATCCTTCGATTCACTAAATATAAAAGATGAAGTAAGAACCATTATTTCTAAACAATTTAAAAAACTTAGATTATTCGTAGCACATTATTACTTAAATCAAGTAAAGTATCCTGCAGGATGTTGTTTATTATTTGAAAAAAATGAAAGTATTGGTTTGTACTGTTTGGGAACCGCTCATGATTTTAGAAGGAAGGGTGTAGCAAGAGAATTGATTAGCAATGCAGTAAAAATGGCAAAGAATAATGACTACAATTCAATGATTGTGCAGACCTTGACTAAAGAAAGATATGAAGAATTCTACAAAAGGTTAGGATTTAGAACGATATACAAAAAGATGCTGTATACCTTTTACTTGAACTAGAAGAAAATTATGTTATTGAATTATCAGTTTGTACATCTTCAAAAATGCAAGCTGGATGAAAATCGGGTGTCAATATGAATATTTAAATTAACATTGCTATTCAGAATTCAAGGGCTCGTAGCGCAGTTCATTTCAAGGGTTGAAGTGAGCGCAAAATGGATAGCGCGGACGCCCCCTAAGCGTCAGGTCGAGGGTTCAAATCCCTCCGGGCCCGTTCCGATATTAGTGCTTTTAGGTGGGTTTCACACATAATACGGTTGACAAATATTGAAAAATAAAGTAATGGAAGAAGCTCCGCTAGACCCTTGGACTCTCTTTCTGAATGCTATGAGAGCGCCTATGACCAGAGATAGATATAAAACACGAGTTGCAAAATTCTTTGATTTCATTGGATTAGGGAAAAAACATTAGAATAAAAGCTCGCTTTATACCGCAGTGAGAAAACAAACGTTGCCTATGAGACTGGACACACTGGAAAAACAAGAATAGAGAGTTACATCTGTTACTAATTCAAAAAATAAAGATAAACTCAAGGACTTTAGAGTAAGAATTTTTCTTCTTATTATAGTTGTGCTTACCTTTATTGCCATAATGTTTTTTATGAATAGTATTGCTGGAGAATCGTCAGACGTTACCAGTGTACACAATTTTA
>JAATVL010000178.1 GCA_014523525.1 Nitrososphaerales archaeon TH703
ATTTTACAATATACCTGTGGCAATGCTCTCCAGGCTCACAGTAACATAGAAGTGTTATAATTTCCCCGTTCTTTGATCTTTGACGCAACTCTTCAATTTTATTAACAGCTTCATTTCCTTTCATCTGAGGGAGGAATTTTACTCTGTATCTTTTCCAATCTTCCTCAGTCTTTTTACTATCATCCCATTTATTCAGTGTGTCCTCTTCTGGAGATAAATCCTTGATCCATTCATCGAAACGGTCTTTCTTTTGACCTATTGGCCATTTTCTAGTAATTAAAATCCTTGTGCCATCCGAATCTTCTTTTGGATCATAGATTCGCTTTGTTTTAATCATTTTTTTCAATCATTTCCATTGGTTGCTATTGGAATCTCTTCCTTTTTTGGTTTCTGTCTAGTTTCTGAACATGTTGCAAGGACCGACAATCTAATTCCCTTTACACTATCTTGTATTTTGATAGAGTGTGCGTGTTGTGCTGCAATTGTGAGTTTCTTTATTATTAATCATTTCTTGTCACTTAATCTATTTGATTGAAAATTAAAATTTCTTAATCTGATACTCGTAAATGATTTCTTGGAAGTTTAGGCAGTCATAATCAACAGTCCGTAGATAAAATTTCTGACATGTGGTATGCTGTTGTTCTTGCAGGAAATCAATCATTGCTTTCGTTTAATGTGTTCCAAAATTTACAGCGAACATATTCCTGGATGAAGTACTATAATAATGAAATTGATGCAAGGAACAAAGGCAGTATTTTAGACGAAAACGTCTTGAAAGAACTGTTGCAAGACGTTACGAAGCAGATTAATGGAGGCAAATTGACACATTTGCTCGTCTCCTCTTTTACAGTAAATACGATTGCGAAGGCTTCATCATGAACGTTAACTTCTGTCATGAGTGCAAAGAGGAGAGAAACTCAATACTTCAATTCTGCATGCGTCATTCCCCAGCTGATCAGTTGCAGAAAAAAGAAAAGTTGCAATAGTCTGTAGTTCTTCTTTAGAACCTTGAGTAATAAATCTTGTCCCTTTTTTGAACTTGCACGTGTATCAGCTAGCTCTTACTGCTTTTGAACCGCATTTAGGACATGCAATCTTATTATGCGGATTACCGCAGCGCATACAATAGAAAGTTAGAGGTTTGTATGTCAAGCTATCACCGCCATTGCCCCATCCACGACCAGATTGCAACGAAGAATAAGACTTATACCAGCCCTTTATTCCGCCCATACCTGCCTTTTTCAACACCATATTAGCTCTAATGATACTAAGGGAAAAGATGACAATCAGCGAGACCAGGAATGATATTGGAAATGGTAACACCAAAGTTAGAACAACCACTGTAACCAGAGAGATAAGCAACCAAGCTAGACTATTGTTCTCGGCTGGATTGTCATTGCGGTTATTCGCTCTACTCATACCTTTTTTTCTTCATTATGATATTTAACGTCTAAGAGTTTGGTGTATTGCAGTGCAATGCTGTTTTCTTCAATATTACTAACTTGGGATTGTGGAATTAGTAAATTTGAATTGAATGGTGAACTACTTTAGTACTAATAGCCGGGACTATTAGTTTTAGAAATGACCGCAGTTATCATACTTCATTCTTGTATTCTAGAGCGTCTAATTTCTATTGTAATACCTTACCGATTTTTAAGAAAAAGATAATGGCAGATAGAAGAAATAGTTACTTAAAATCTTGAGATGAATTAAATATTAAACCATCATGAAAAATAATATCTTTCTAGACAAAGACAGATAGTTCACCTTCTCTGCAATGCAGTGCGTACTAAATATTAAAATAGAATTTTTATAAATAAAGTGACATGACATCAGATAAAAGTGAAATTACAAAAAGAAAGCCATCACACCCTCGGGCTTTTGACGACATATTTGAAAGCTTTAGAAGAGATATGGAAGACGCATTCTTTCCATCGAGATGGCCAATGTTGGAGACGTGGAGACTGCCTTACATTGGGACAGACATAGAAGCTAGATTTCCTCTATGTGACATGGAAGATATGGGCGATAAATATAAAATTTCGTTAGAGACTCCAGGTATCCCAAAAGAGAAGATAACGATAAAGGCCGCCACTGATCATATTGACATTTCAGGCGAACAAGAAAAAAAGACAGAAGACAAAGGAAAAAATTATCTCTATAAAGAAAGGTCCTACAGCTCATTAAGTAGACGCATATCAATTCCGGAAGAAATTATCCCTTCCAAAATAGATGCAAAAATGGAAAATGGTGTTTTGCATATACAAGTTCCCAAAAAAATACCAGCAAAAAAAGAAGATGAAACTAAAGTAGAAATAAAATAAAATAATAACTCACCCTAATTTTTTTAATTTATCCAAGGCAGAATGACAATCTATACTGCCTTTTTACTTGTTTCCATTGTTTGAGCCGCAATAAACATAAATTTACAGATAAGATTATTTGTTACCTACGCAAGAATTGCATAGATAGTAATGCTTTCTTCAACCCAGGAAGCGCAGCAAATCAAAGCAAGAGTTTTGCATACAATAAAATACGGTCTGGAATTTGATCTGAGCACTGAACAGTGCAAACAATTTTTGAAGAGGCATGTCAATTCAAATGCTGTCTTGGTTATTTTAATAATTGATATTAATGAATCGACTCAAATGAGCATTACCTTGCCGCCATCAAAATTTTCTGCAATACTACAAGTCTTTTCGCAGGAAACAAGACTTGCAATAATTGGACATGGGGGTTACGTCTTAAAATTTGTGGGTGACTCCGTAATTGGTCTGTTCCCTGCGGAATTCGATAAGAAGAAGGCCTGTGTAAATGCATTAAATTGCGCTCAAGGCGTCCTTTCTATCATCAGTGAATGCATAAATCCAGTATTAAAAGAGAATCATCTTCCTGATATAAAAGTAAGAGTGGGGTTAGACTGTGGTCCTTCGTTAGTAATACTATACGGCAAGAGCGTAGATACAGCTCCTATTGACGTAGTCGGACCAAGTATAAGTATTGCATCAAAAATAGCCTCTGCCGCACAATTAAACCAAGTCTTGGTCGGTCAGTCATTACATGATATTTTTGAATCTGATGATTCATTTAATCATAGATTCGTCAATGTCAAGCTGCCTAATGATAAATGGAATTATGTGAAACCGTCAAGTGGTAACAATTACGAATTATATTCCTACCAATAGACATTTGATCCCTGTCTTAAGAGACCGAAATCTTACTGGCATATATTAAAAATAAACCAGTATTCACTTAGGATTCTTATAGTCTCCTAAATTCTATGGTTATCTAAGTCCCTTTACAGGTCCCCCATCATAAGTGTCATATCTGTAAGGAAGCAATTTTAGAGAACAAAATTCTTCCATCCAAACAAAAGCACAATTCGAAATTATTATTGTCATTAAAAAAAACAAAATCTATTCAAACCTGAACTCACTCAAATCGCTTTTATTTAAAGTAGAATTAGCTTGTAACTAAGAAAAATAAATATAATGTATCTAAGCTTATGTGAGTTAATTTGGAAGAATCAAATTCAACTCGCAAAAAAATTAAAGCAGAAGAAAAAGTTGCTGCAAATTCTCTTAGAACTCTGGTTTATTCTATAGCCATGACTGTCGAAGATAAGGTGGTATTGGAGGATATGATAAACAAACTCTCTCAAGAAGCAGATACCATGTTGGATATCATAAACGACATACCCAAAAAATACCGACGGGATTTACTGATTGGGTATAAGACACTTTTACAAAGCAGTATCGATGCTGTTAATCGTAGACTCGCAAACTCATGACCTAATATTGCTTCATTCCGGTCTTCGTCTAATAAACCTCTTATTTATTTCCTGAAAAAATATTCATCACAAAC
>JAATVL010000179.1 GCA_014523525.1 Nitrososphaerales archaeon TH703
CTTTATAATATTTTCATACTTCGTGACATAGTTTATGCATAATTGTTCAAGTATCTGTTTATACCCTATGGATGGAGGAAGTTTCTGACTCGAAGTACGAGGATATGAAATTAATGCAGCTAGATAGAGAGATTCTACGATAGAAAGAGTTATGACAGGAGAGATCTTGAAAATTCTATAAGCTTCCTTTTGCAAATTACTAATATTGAATGGTGTGGGAGGATTGATCTTCTTCTTTCGCCGAACAATTTCATTAATAAGAGCTGTTTCATTTTGGCAACTAGTTAGTATTTTTTCTATTTCGGAAGATTTATGAACTACAGAAATTAAATTAGCTTTGAAAAAAGAACCACCCTTTTCAAATTTTCCAGTAACATACCATATTGGATCTGGTATATAGTTTCTAATTTTTATCTCTCTGTTTACAATAAATCCTAAGGTAGGACCTTGAACTCTTCCAATTGTTAAGTTATGATACCGGTTATTTTTATTGGAAACGTTCAAGCAATTAACTAGCGCCCTAGATAGGTTTATACCAAAAATAAAATCGATTAAATGTCTAGCCTTTCCAGCATTAGCAATTCTGATATTGGTTTCTTTTAAATTATTAAATGATTGACTTATTTCTGAATCAGTAAGGGAAGAAAATTTGGCCCTCTTTGAAACCTCATATTTATTGTCGCAAGCATATTGGAGTATATTGTAACCAATAAGCTCACCCTCTAAATCATAATCACATGCGTGTATAAATCCGGAAGCACCCTTTGAAATATTTGCTATGAGTTTCAAGGTTTGCATAACTCTTCTTTTTTCTCTTACAGTAGCTGAATGTCGTGGAGACCATCTTACCTCATATACAGGATATTTTTTTCGATTTTTTTCAATAGGAAATAAATTGTACAAATGTCCAAGTGCTGAGCAGACAATAAATCTTTGGTCATTATTTGTAATAATTTCAAAAATAACTACACCAGGTGCAGCTTCTCTCTTTATCATTTTTTTAGATCCTAACACCTGAGATATTCTTTTTGCTGCGAGCGGTTTTTCGCAAATCACAAGTTTGTATTGTTCCAGACCTAGCCCTTGAGATTCTCCTGGCAATCAATCTAGATAATAGAGAATTATAATTTAGATTTTGGGTTCGTAAAACTATTAACCCATTACGGATTTGAAATCGACTTTGACTATGATATTATCGAAATTTTATTCCGACGTAGACCTTTCTCGAACATTTTTATATTCTCAATTAATATTTTTGATATAAATGGTAAATAATGTATGCGTTCTTGGAGCTGGAAGTACAAAATATGGTAAACTAAGTGAAAGTATTATTGAGCTGGGATTGGATGCAGCAAAAAACGCGATTGATTCGGCTGGAATTACGCCGAAGGATATCCAAGCAGGTTATATATCGAATGTATTTGGAGTCGCTGATAAGCAAGTACATATCGCACCAGTATTAATGAGCAACCTTGGAATTCCTCATATCCCTGGACTAACAATCGAATCTGCTTGCGGTTCTGGTTCCGTAATGTTTAGAGAGGCTTATGCAAATGTTGCTGCAGGCTTTTATGATTGTGTATTGGCCGTTGGCGTAGAAAAAATAACTCATACGGGAACTAGTTTGAGTACCACACTCTTTTCATATTGTTCTGACTTCTTTTTTGAAGGTGGAAATGGTGCTTCGTTTCCGGGACTGTTCGCTTCTATTGCCAGAGCTTATCTGACTAAATACAAAGCGACAGAAGAGGATCTGGCGTATGTTGCTGTAAAAAATCATGAAAATGGATTGTTAAATCCAAAGGCACACATCAGAAAAGCTATAACAGTAGACGATGTTTTGAATTCACCAGTTGTAGCATCTCCATTAAAGGTCTATGATTGTTGCCCATTTTCTGATGGTGCATCAGCTGTTATCTTGTGTACTGAAGAATTTGCCAAGAAGGTTGGTAACAAATATGTAAAAGTTATTGGTTCAGGGAGAGGTGGATCACCTGCTGCGGTACAAGCTAGAGAGGATATCACGACTATCCCAAGTACAATAATTGCGGCGAACCAAGCATACAAGATGGCAGGAGTCACACCAAAAGACATTGATTTCGCAGAAGTTCATGATTGTTTTACCATTGCAGAAATAATTGACATTGAAGATTTAGGATTTTTTAAAAAGGGCATGGGAGGAATTGCTGCAAGGGAAGGCATTACTCATAGGAATGGGGAGATTCCAATTAATCCATCAGGAGGACTAAAATCCAAAGGTCATCCTATTGGCGCGACAGGAGTAGGACAAGTTGTCGAAGTTTTTGAACAATTCACTGGTTCAGCTGGCGACAGATCCGTAAAAGACGCTGAAACAGCCCTAACGCACAACTTTGGAGCCACTGGCGCTAGTGCAGCAGTCCATATCTTTCAAAAAGTCTAGTTTTGGTGTAACAAATTGGAAAAAAATCTTAGTACTCATGATAGATTTATTCAAACAGCTAACAGTGGAAAAATTCTAGCCAGCAAGTGTAAAAACTGTGGAAAAATTATGCTTGAGACAATGTATTATTGTAGTGAATGCTCTAAAAGTGATTTTGAATTCGTTGAATTTCCTGGTATCGGCACAGTAGTAACGCATACTATTCAATCAGTAGCTCCCGAAGGGTTTGACGATATCAACTCATATGCATGGGTAGTTTTCAAATTAAAAGATGCTCCTATTTCAGCTTCGGGATTTCTACCAGGAATCAAAACTCCGGCTGAACTACCCATAGGCTCAACTGTCAAGGTAAAAGGTTATGATGCAAAGCACGGACTAACTTTAGAAAAACAAGGTGCCTAAAAGTCATTATTCTATTAAGCAAAGAAGTTGCATACGACTAATTTCTCTTATTTCCTTGATCATTTCATATGGAGCAAGATTTCATCATATACTAGAAATTTTTTAGATTAGCTTTATGTTACACTTTTGTTGATATACACTGACAATTATTCTTACATTCATCCTGAACTATATTTTTTCTGATGCAGCATCATACACAGTTTCAAAACGATCTATCTAATGCTGCACAAGTTATTAGTAATCAGATTACAAAGCTGAATAAGCTCTCAAAGAAATTCAGTATGATGGATACAGATTTTAGAAAACAAATTGTACAAAATATCAAAGTGGGTAACAATGTTCGTGCCAAGGCACTAGCTAATGAACTTGTAAATATACATAGAATTCAGCATACAACAAAAAACATGGTCATGTCACTTGAAGTTGTAGCGCTACGTTCCACTATAATAGGTGAATTCGCAGTGATAATGGACACTATAAATCCAACAATAGATTTGATAAAGGACATTGAAAAAGATATTTCAATGGTAATACCGACGGCGCATGAGGTGTTGAACGATGTTACAAACGCCTCATCCGAAATACTAAATTACAGCGTTAATCCTGACTTAAAAATAACAATGCCTATAGATGAAGATGCCCTAAAGATTTTAAGTGAAGTTGAACTTAGTGTTGAAGAAGAGACAAGACAAAAGTTACCCGACATACCAGCTACGATTAATGTAACGAAAAACAGGAATGAATACGAATCCCTATTAGAGGAAAACGAAGTTATGATCTAAATTTGATTTTCTAACGCGTAGTAGGTAAATAGTTTTGTACTGTTAGTCAATAACTATTTACGACCCAATTTTAAATTATCTCACGAGAATATCGGGTGAGATGGAGATAGAGGCGAGACATGATCTTGTAAGTCAAAGTGAAATTAAACCTAGTGGAATTTTACAAGCAGCAAAAAGAGTTAGGATGATTTTTTCTGTTATGGCAAGTCCTAACAGGATAGATATACTTCGTATTTTAAATTCCAAGGGACCTTTAACTTATTCAGAATTAAAATCGTTAGCTGGTTTTAAATCTAAAAAAGAGTCTGGTAAATTTGCTTACCATTTGAGGAAGCTCTTGAGGCAATCTCTTGTCGCATTAAATAAAGCAGAAAGAAGATATACAATTACTAATCTCGGAAAATTAGTCCTCAGTCTGGCAAGGCAGATTGAAGAGAGATCGATAATTGAAAGTGGAAAAATGTACGTACGGACATCTAGACATTCTATTGAAGAATTTAATTCTAATAGGATAACACAATCATTAGTTAGGGAGGCGAATATGCCTCTTGAACAAGCGCATAAGATTACAGAAGAAGTTGAAAATAAAGTTTACAAATTTCAAACGGTCTATCTTACATCCTCGCTTATTAGAGAAACTGTGAATTCAATTTTAATCGAACACGGCTATGAGGAATTTAGGTCAAAACTTGCAAGGTTGGGTCTTCCAGGGTCCGATATCTCAGATATGTTCAGCAATCCTATCTATAGCAAAAATGGAGTAGAAGGGATTTTATCAGAAACATCTATGGCTGTATTTTCCGAAAACCTGCTATTCAACGTGTTACCCAAAGACATCACGGACATGCATCTTGCTGGAGAACTAAATATTTCGAACACGGGGCTATGGAATTTGATGCCTGATACTGTTTTTATCGATACTAGAAATATTATTGAAAATGGCCTAGACTTTAAAGGAAAATACTTGAATGTTTCAAGAGTTAAACCAATTCGGACACTTGACGATATTACGGCAATTCTGCCTGTATTGATTTCCGTCTTAAGTAGGGAGACTTCAAAGGAGATAATACTTGATAATTTTATATCTTCTATTTCAAATAAGATTCAAAATAATAATGATGAAATAGAGTCTGTATTTTCTAGAGCATTTATTTCATCATCCATATCAAGATCATATTCGTCGTCAGGATTTCCGGTAATTACTTTTCCTATCTCACTCGATGGCAGTTCAATTACTAGATCCATTTTGGGCGCTTATGTGAAATATTTAGAGCATACCCCTACTCCCACTATTGGGATATCTCTAGTTGGTAATGATCACGACTCGGTGAAGAGAAATTCAGATCTGATATGCAACATTGTTAAAAACGGAGGAATTTTGTCCATATCTAGGAATTTCAGAAGTCATACAGGTATTGTAAAAACTCTAGCCGATGAGAAATCTAGTTCGGTCATAAGCTTACAGTCTTTAGCAATAAATCTGCCCAGATTAGCTTATCAGTCCAATAAAGACGAAACTTATTTCAGAGCCAGATTGGCCCTGATGATAAAACCAGCTATCTCCGCTCTGCTAGCAAGAAAGAATTCCATTATAGAAATGATGCAAAGAGAAATGCTTCCAGTATTGGCCAACATAACGCAAATGATGCATTTAAGCAAGATGAATCTTGTGATTAATTTAACTGGTATAAGGGAGTCTGTATATAATATATTAGGACATGAATTTGATGGAGAAGAAATAATTCAAAAGGTATTACATACTGCTGTTGAGGTTGCTACCGATCAAGGAAGTCAAGCTGGAGCTGACCCTGTAAGGATTGCTATGATTACAGATGACAGTAATACAAGATTAGCTTCTCTAGACTCGGAAAAATACGGGAACATGTATGGTCAAGCTAATGATGAAATGTTGATAAAATCTTATTCACAAGGTCTTCTTATAAGTGGCAGGGATTTACTTTCAAATCCTGATTCTACTATAGAATCAAGTAATTCAATCGATAGATTACTGAATGGTGGAACTTCACTTA
>JAATVL010000180.1 GCA_014523525.1 Nitrososphaerales archaeon TH703
AACTTGCATCAAACCATGCGTCCTAGTAATTAATAAAGTAATGAAAATAGTGCCAACAATATCGAGGCCCTGAAGAGATGAACTTAAATTTTCAGGTGATCGACATTAGAATTTAGATAAAGTAATTGTACCTAATTTTGCTAAAATTGTGAACCCAAGGTATTGACATACGCGTTGTTCATCTAGATAAGAAATAATTAAAACATTTTAATTTAAAATTCGACTCAGTTTTGCAAGTAATACTATTTCGTAAATCTATGTTGCTTCATAAACTCGTCCAGACATTCGTTGCAAAGTCTAAAACCTTCTTTCTCAAACACAATTTCTTTTTTCTCATCGCAGGAATTACATCTCGAATCTTTGTTTCCTGCTTGGACTTCACTATCCTTGGTTACCTTAGCATCCACTCTAACAATATGAGTTACTGCACCTTTTAAAAAGATTGATTGATATTTTGTTTCGAAGAATTCATTGAATAACGCTCATTTTAATTTTTTTCTCAGTGCAAGATCTTTCTTTTTTTCTATTTCTTTCCATTTTCGTATTATTTCATCCCAATTACTTATTTCTCCTTCTGATTGCTTTATTGCCTCTAGAATATAATTCGCAAATTCTTCAAGGTCATGTTCGATATCATCCATCTTCCTATTCAATTACCTCTCTACTTTTATCCTAATCTTGCCTAATAAAGTAAATTCTACCATTTAGAACTTCCTTTGCTTGTCGATTCTGGGTTTATTCCTGGGTTTATTCCTGCTACTGCTAATTGTAACATTGTTACCCCTAATTGTAACTCGAATTATTCTCCTAATTCTTCAAAGACTGAAAATTGTGGTCAAAATATGGTGGGCCGGAAGGGATTGACATTGTTTACAATACGAATCTTTGCCTAAGTCTAATTTGGGATAGATAAAAGGGATGAGCGGCAAATTTGTCTCAAAAAATATGAAATATGGATACGTAATGACATAGTACTAAAGTGAGTTATTACAAAATGCTTCTAGATAAAAGGTTCTATAAAATTCCAAATACATTCTGACATAATGTTTGCAAATAATTCCCGTTTTTGAGGGTCTAGTCTGTGTTCAGGTATAACTTCACATTGAATCGCTACTAGGCCCTCAAAGAGTCTTGAGCTCCCAAAAGTCTTTATCGTATACCCACCATCCAAAATACGGCTGTCAGAATCCTGATTTGGCTCTGCGGGCCATACTTTTTTGTCTTTACTTTTTAAAAGGTTAATCAAACCTTTGTCACCCCAGAAGGCATTTGGATCAAATTCATTCAAAGCATGAATGGATCTTCCTTGGTCAGTTCCTATAATAATATCAATAGGATGAACTTGTCCGCCGCAATCCTCAACTTTTGTGCGGCCTGTTCCATGAATGTCAAAAAGAAATTTAAAACTGTTCTCATTTTGTAAATGCATTTTTTTGATTACATCTAAAATGCCCTTATGGTATTCATAGTAATTGTTCTCGGCGGTCATATCATTAGATGGCTCAATAGCGCATTCTACTTGCCTGTTGAAATCAATATAGTCACGATTAATTAGAGCTATTTGAGTAGGAACTTCTCTGCCACTGAGAATGGAAATTTTGTTTGCAACGCTGGTGGTAAGTTCCATAGTGCGTAGGTCGCTATCCTTTTCAAAACTTTCGCAATTTTTGCAACTAGGCGGGTAGTTATGACGGTTTCTAAGAAGTGCGGGATTAGATAAAATATCCTCGCCGCCATGCGGACATGTAAACAATAGATTTAAACTTTCCACGATCTGTTGAATAAAAGCGGAGTATAAATAAACTTTTTAGACCAACTAGAACCAATATTCGCATATCACACATAATCATTGACAAAACAAAGGGTTTTACAGGCTAGTAACTAAATTAAAACTTGACCGGCCCGAAATGAAGAAGATACTATTGTTACCGATTAAAGGAAAATCTGGGCTTTGTTCTAGTAAATATATTCAAATTCCAAGAACTAATCCTCGATCAGAAATCCAAATTTCAATCAATATCTATTTTTGAAATTTGCTCATGATTTCAGGTGCGTTGGAAGGGATTGAATTTGTTTACAGTGTGGGTCTTTATTTACATTGTTAGGACCTAGTTGCAGGTTTCTCACTCTGTTAGTTTTTAGTTACTACAACGTATAAATAAAATGCTTATGTATACAAGAACAATGACTCAAAACCAAGGTTACGTTGAGGTAGGAAAAGTAAGCGAAATTACTAATGGTCAAATGAAACATCTAGACATAAATGGAAAAGAAATAGTAATAGCCAATTTTGATGGAAAGTTTTATGCTTTTGATGAAAGATGTGGGCATATGAATGCCAGACTTTCAAATGGGAATATAAATCAAAATATAGTAACGTGCCCTTTCCATGCGGCAAAGTTTGATATTACCACTGGAAAGAAAGTAGGAGAACCGGTTTTAGAAATACCTCCTGATATGGAACCCCTACCTCCAAAGTGGCAAAAATATATGGAAAGTGTTGGCAAAGAGATGTCATTTATTAAAACGTATGACCAGAATACATATGAAGTTACCATTGAAGGAGATATTATAAGTATAAAAACATGACAGTTATTTTTTTATTTACATAGTCAGAATATTAAGTGTGAAAATTTGCTCAAAATATGGTGAGCGGAGAGAGATTTAATTTGTTAACAATGTGAGTCGTTATCAGAAGTTGTTTTTTTCAGTTACTATTTACGTTTCAGGCAGATGAAATAACATTTTTACTTCTATTCACTTTTCAACGATATCTAATTTTATTTCACTAGTCACTGTAGAGGTTGCCACTGAAATATCCGTCTGAAAATAATTTCAATTAATGATATAAATAAATCTCTTCATCTTAAAATGAGAACTATCGTTATTTTTTCCGGTTTTGATCAAAACCTTCTTTAACGTAAATATCATATCATTGTTAGTGTCAGAAGGTTATTACGATACAGGCTCTATTGACGGTTTTCTACAAGAATTGGATAGAGAGAAAGCCAAGGTGGTCATCGCGAAAGAATTTAGGAAATTTAAGAAACCAACAACAGTCATAAAAGGCCTTGAGAGTATGACTGATGTTGCTTCAATCACTAAAGAATTGAAAATCAAACTTGGAGCTGGAGGTACTTATAAAAATGGATCTGTCATTTTGCAGGGTGAGCATAGAAGTGCAGCCAAGGACTTTCTCATTACAAAAGGAATTAAGGAAGATCTAATAGAAGTCAGATAATGTTAAATTTTTGAATTAATACGATTCTCAACGAGCATAGCAAATATTTTGTATTCACTTTTGATGCTTCAAACAGGATATCATAATGGATTGTGAAATCCGAATATGTGTAACAATTGATAGCGAATTTTACGGCTGTATATATCCTGATTGGTGCAAAATGCACACCACATTTAAATCACTCAAACATGATTGTTAGATTAGCGAAACATTTATTATCATCTCTAACTAACTTAAGTATCGTTAATAAACTTGATGAGTTACCCACGGATAGTCGTGCTTTTTGGTATTGCAATATCCATTATTTTTTTCGCTATTTCCACAATGTTATATAGTAGAAGTTCTCTTAGCGATCAAAATTCATCCAAGCTAGACACTGTAGGTGGACATACGCCAGGTTATCCTATACTTAAGACAACAGGCGATATTTTAGATCCGACTTCATCCGTCATAAACCCTAAGAATGCAGTTGTAGACCCCATGAAATACTTGAGGGAATTTAATTATGGAAGAGTCTCAACGTCTTCTAATGGAACAGTGATAAGAGACTTTACACTGATTGCGTCAGACCAGCAGACTAAAGAAGTTTCTCCAGGCGTTTTCTATAATGTATGGACGTTTAACGGTACAATACCAGGACCAACTATACGAGCTACAGAAGGCGATTTAATCAGAATCACTTTAATAAATCAAGGTACTAAATTCCATTCAATCCACTTTCATGGCATACACCCATCAGAAATGGATGGGGTATTTGAAGGAATTGCACCAGGGGGCAGATTCACTTACCAATTTACGGCTGAACCATTTGGAGTTTTCCTATACCATTGTCATATGCAGCCTCTCGAGGAACACATAACCCATGGTCTTTATGGGGTATACATTGTCGATCCCAAACAAGGTAGACCACAAGCTGACGAGATGGTAATGTTAATGAACGGTTACGACACTGATTTTGATACTGAAAATAACTTCTATACTGTTAACGGAATTCCATTCTATTACATGCATCATCCTATTCAAATTGAAAAAAATAGACTAATTCGAATTTATTTAGTAAATATGCTCGAATTTGATCCTCTCAACAACTTCCACTTACACGCAAATTTGTTTAATTTCTATAAAACCGGGACCAAATTGATACCCGATGAGTATACTGATATTGTTACTATGAATCAGGCAGAACGTGGCATATTGGAATTTAGCTATAAATATCCGGGAATGTATATGTTTCATGCTCACAAGACTGAGTTTGCAGAGAAAGGATGGACAGGGCTATTTTTTGTAAAAGACAATACAAGTGAGTCTGTTAATCAAAATTTAAACGTTACCTCAACAATGAATAACACAAGTTATTCTAAATCTAATTTTAGTAACGCAACTAACATTGTGCCAACAGGAGGCTTGAAATGATGGAAAGAGAGGAAACTAACATTGCTAATACTTACAGAATTTCTAAGAGGACTATACTATTTGGAGTTGTCCCAATTATAGTTATTGGAGCAATGATAATATTGCTATTAAATTCTCCTGGAATATTATTTCAAAACTCTGTCAAACCACTTCCTAAAATTTCTATTGAGAAAGTTGAGTTTTCAGATGGTGGTATAGTAGCCTTTATAAGAAACACGGGACCTTCAAATACCACCATTGCACAAGCTGATGTGAATGACAGAATACATCCTGCAGCAATAGAGCCAAGTCGAATATTAACTAGGCTGGCAGATGCAAAAGTAATAATCCCATTCGTATGGAACATTGGTGAACCATATAAGATAGGAATAACTACAGACGATGGAACTAGATTTGAGAAAACGGTTGACTCTGCAGCTCCAGCGCCGCGTCCAACTGTTGGGCAGGTTTCAACATTTGCTATCATTGGTACATATGTAGGCGTTATTCCTGTGATGATGGGACTTATCTGGTATCCATTCATTAGAAGGTTAAGTCCCAATAAGTATAACTTTTTCCTTAGCCTTACTGCAGGATTGTTAGTTTTTCTTGGTATAGATGCTCTACTTGAGAGTAACGAAATAGCAGTCAATACTCTTGCACCTGCCTTTAATGCACAGATTCTCATTATTATGGTAGCAATTGTTTCTTTAATAACACTCCTGTATGTATCACAGAGATTGATTCAACGTGCCTCAAAGCGTTCCAAACCTGAGATTGAATATAAGTCTGGATATTCAAGCCATTCAGAGCCTGATTCGGAACTAAGTGATATCAGATCCTCTTCTACGTCATCCCAACAACAGTTATTGATAAAGCCTATTGCCATATCTATGATGATTGCAATTGGTATCGGATTACATAATTTCGGAGAAGGCCTGGCTATTGGCGCAGCAGTTTTGTTAGGAGAAGTAGCTTTAAGCTCATTTTTAATTTTAGGATTCACATTGCACAATACCACAGAGGGTTTAGCCATTGTAGCGCCTATGGCTAAAAGTCGAAGGATTCCAGTAACAAAGTTAATGATTATGGGTTTGATAGCAGGAGGTCCTACAATTATTGGAGCGTGGATAGGGGGATTTTTGTACTCTCCTATCGCAACTGTAATTTTTCTTTCGATAGGTGCAGGCGCAATATTCCAGGTAGTTTACTCGATTGCCGCTTGGATGTATCACACAAATGGGAGTCGAGGATTGCTAAATAATCATTGGATTATCATGGGCTTTGCATTTGGGATGCTAATAATGTATCTTACAGGACTGTTGGTTTAATGATGATTATCAAAGTTTTAGTAGCAGTAAAATGGAAAGTAAGAGGTGAATACCTATGATAAATAACCTCATTACAGGACCGGACAAGGAGAATAGACTAGTGGCTATTCGCGATGCAAATAATGTAAAGAAAGAGGATCGGACGGACAGAATGGAGGATTATTTGGAAGTAATTTATGAATTGGTACAACAGAAGGGATATGCTACAACCGTAGACATTTCAAATTATCTTAATGTAAGTTCTCCTAGCGTGACCAAAATGATGCAGAAACTCGATGAAACGGGCTATCTAAAGTATGAAAAATACAGAGGCATTAGACTAACCAATGAAGGGATCCGAATTGCTCGTAATATTCGTAACAGACACGGTCTTTTAGCTGAGTTCTTCAAGATAATTGGGGTAGACGAGGAAACCGCGAATAATGATGCAGAAGGTATAGAACATCATTTGCATCCCGAAACCATGAAGAAGCTCGAGGAATTCATAAACGAACTAAAAAAGACAACTAAAGGAATATAAACTTTGAAAAATTCAAGAATAACGTTACCTTATTTTCATTTTATAAAAAATTATATTTTGGCAGGATAAAGTCACCCACAGTATAAGTTGTGATCATTAGATGAGATTTTCAAACTTTTTCTGAAATGGTTTTAGAGAAATAATTTTAGATAAAGTCAAACCAAGCTCTTACCACGTTCAATAATGTAGTATTCATTCTGTAACCAGCATAACAGAACATACATGGATCTTTTCTATCTTTGCTATAAGAACTCAAATCAAACTTGTTGTTCAGCTTTTGGAAGATTAATATGTATTTAGTAAGTTGATACTGTCGGTAGGTTCTTAAGAGGACGATATTAATACTATTTATAATCAAAATTGAAACAAATTCTCTATTTTCTTGGTCAACCTGGAACAAAGAAAGACTATATTCGTGATAACTACATCAATAGGAAGTTCACCTAATTGAAGACTTTACTCTATGTCAAGTCCATTAGTGCTCAGCCAAAGAAAAAAATTAAATTCTGTATCACGTGTGCGAAAGTAGCGACACAAATAGCATGCTTTGAGGTTGGAGACAATGTTACAGTCGTTGAAAAATACTGCGATACTTGTATTAGTAATATTAAATAGAGCTTTTACCTATTAATTTCAGTTATAATAAAAATATGAATCTTAACTGTAAACCATACTATGGTTTGAACACAAGGAAATTTGAATATCTAGTGTAGTTCTTCAATATGATCATTAATAACATAATTGATAGCAATAACTATTCAACAAATTAGAACATCAGATTAGAACTAAATTTTGATGTGCATGTGTCAAGAATGTATTGTTACTGTATTCTTAAACTGTCTACTGCATCCATAATAACTTGAGTAGCATGCACTCCAAAATTTGCCTTACAATAGTTTTCATTTGTCAGCTTTGAATCAAGGCTATTTGACCTTATCAACTGTGAAACCCTATTTACTGCAGCAAGATAATTCATGGAAGATATCCAAGTCAGTATGATTGTGCATTTATCGCAAACTTCAACCTTAACATTAGTCCCATATATTTCCCCACAAAAAACGCATTTGCTATATACTATTGAATTACTAGTCCTAGGAGCATTAATACCAAAATGAACTGTATTAAAGCACTCAATACATAAGTGTTGATTACACGTGGAACATGTGTGGTATTCTTCACGTTTACTACATTTTTGACACACTGTCATTGCTTAGAAGCACCATGCGCAAGAGATCATCATCAAGTAACGATTGTTATCAACAATTAATATATTCATTATATATCTACTAGTATCATTAATTAGGTAATCCCTCCTATATCTAGTTATTTAAATAACTGCAGGTGTGATAAGCCTCTTCACTCATGGGATCATGTTTAAGTTCAACATTCAGTAGTGATCTTATGAAACTTCTAATCTCTTCTTGGAAGTTTAGAGCCATGTCATTAATAGTAATTGTTTCTTCTTTACCAAGGAATGCATTTTCCAATTCACAGAAGTTAAGAATAATGACTAGAGAGATATTTTGTGCCGATTTTTTTGTGTTCACATCAGCTTTTGTTACCAGCGCTATTAAGGGAGATACCAGTTATATTGTCGATATCATTCACATTTAACATACTATACATGCTGTCTCGAATCCTTTGTGAACTTAAGACCAACGAAGCCATGCCCATGTGTGTTATTAGGTGGTACTTGTTAATCTCCATCAAGTACACACTAGAATCAGTCTACAAGTTCTGCATTGACAGAATTATTAAAAGGGATAAATCCGGACAACATCAAAACAAAGCTAGCACATAACAGTAACAGTATGCTCTTCATTAGTCTAATTTTCATTATTACCTTCTATTTAATTTTTTTAGAATATCTTTTTCCTTGAGCTAAATACATGTATGCGTCTTACAATTAAATTAATGGCTAAATAAGAGAAACACGAGGCTATAATAGATGCTATTATTGCAGCTTGTACCGGCTGATATTCTATTCTCAACAATTCAAGTAGAATGAAGAACTTTGATACATTGTTGATAATATCAAATATAGAATCAGCAAATATCATCTTTGTTACTATTTGTTTTAGAATACCAATATTCAATTTTCCAGTAAGTTTTTTTGTATATATCGCCTTATTATCAAGATGAAAAAGAATAACAAAAATTACTTTAGAGGAGATGAATCCGGATATTACAGTTAATGTAGAAGTTGCAAACTCATCAATGGAATATTTCGTACATACATATGCAACGATAAGACTAACAATAAAACCAACCGAACCTGAAAGTAGTAAATTCTTGTTGAGAGATATGGTGCTGGTATACTTCATATAAAATTTTGTGAGGTAATTTGTTATTTTACTACCAGGTTTTCCTTTCATTTAATAGTCTATAGAGCAAACAATCATTTAGGAGTACTTATATAAAATAACTTATTTCGAAGA
>JAATVL010000181.1 GCA_014523525.1 Nitrososphaerales archaeon TH703
CTGATGGATTTAAACCAAAGGGTATAGAAACAGATAATGACATAGATGAAAGAAAAAAATTTCTACGAAAGATTGGATACAAGTATTAAACTATTTTTTAGGTCAAAGTTTATTTCCAGTCTCAGCACAAATTTTGTGTCAATAACAATCCACACTCATTATGCTTTTTCATGTTAGATAGTTTAAGTGAACCCCTTTACAAGTAAGGTTCAAATCCCACCGAACCCGAATTATTGTTACCAAAATTAGGAAATAAATACAAAGTTAATAGCATTTATTTCCTTCATTACTATATTATACTTTATGGAAAAATAAAAAAAGTACTTCTATTAATTTCTTAAATGCAGGTAGTACCTAGGGAAGGACAGTTACCTTTCCAACCATGGTTGGGTGCACCCTACAAAAGTACGAAAAATCCCCAGGTTGCATAAATTTATGCGAATATGTCTTAGATGGCATTATAAGTGCCGTTAAACCTGAATCAAATAACTCTCCTGCACTAACAGTGTTAGGAACACCAGATGTGACAGTATGCACAGTATTGTCAGAATTTTTCCATATAACTGTATTTCCAACTTGGATGCTAATCGGATTTGGTGAGTACGATTTATTGCCAAGTGTAGCTGCTCCCTTCACTATGAGGACCTCGTTTGCCTTTGTATTATTAGAAGTGGACACTTTAGAAGAGTGCTCTTGATTTTCCGTTTCACTTGTCACTCCATGATCGTTACTACTAGGATGAATGGACAAAGAAGTTACAGTTGCATTTGCATTTGCCTTCTGTAACGCCCTTGTCAAATTCTCCTGCCAGTTCACCATGTTTATTGATTTTGTTGTGGCTATATCCTTCCCATCGATGGCATTTGCAGGGGAGTTTGTCACATTGAAGTATCCCATTGCTCCCCTCTCTTCGGGAATGCCATGAGAATGGAATACGAATTTACCTGACCAAGGCCATTTGGCCTCCAGTATAGCTGCGTTCCCTGATCCTAATTCCCATGACTGTATTTTCAATGGAGGGTTCTGCCAGATACCTGAAGGGTATGCTTTAAACAAAGTTCCGTGGATATGCATGCCAAATGAAGGAGAAAGACCCAAGTTTATGAAGTAAATTCTAACAGTCTCATTCGTTCTTGCAGGAAGGGGGTTTTTCATATAACCTTCAGCATAACCGTTGAACATGTAATATTCTGGTATTGGATTTAGTTGATTTTGAGTATCGTATTCTCCACTGACAATAACATATTCTCTTGCTGGCGGCAAAGGATTTTTTGGATATACAATGAATGCGCCGTACAGACCCATCCTTACATGTTGCATTACTGGCGATACATGACAGTGATACATCAGTGCTCCAGCTGGAGTGGCAATGAAATCATAGGTGTATGTTCCGTTTGCTTCCACCTGCTCAAAGACACCATCTTGCGTGCTAGGATGGTCTCCATGAAAATGTACCGTATGCGGCAATGGCGTTTTGTTAATGAAATGAACTATAACTCTATCCCCTTCCGTAGCAGTCAATGTCGGTCCAGGAACGGTGCCATTGTATGTCCAAGCATCGACACGAAGATTTGGAGCTATTTCTAATGTTGTGTCTTCTGCCACTAGTGTGTATTCGTGGGTCTTTGCTTGTGATTCAAGATTTTGTACTTGAGCTCCGCTGCTGTTAGTATTAACAAGACCCATAGCTGGTGTTATTAAAACGATTCCGGTTAGTATAATAGATAAGATAATTGTAGATAATGACATGAATATAGTTGTCCTCCTCACATAGATTCTCAGACATATCTTATAAGTTATGTACCGTTAAGCCCTCCTTTAGTCGGACTCATGTGAAATTCCATAGTTCCCACCGAACCTGTGTGTCTATAGAGAACAAAAGAAACGAAGTTCGATTTATTAATCAACTAGATATAATTTAAACTCAAATTAGATATTGCTTACTTGATACATAGTCTCCAAATAGGTACACTTTTTTTTACTTTGTGAATGTTCCAGATATAGGTTTATTGTCAAAATGATTGACTACATTCATCTGGTCTGAAGTTATCCCTTCAAGCGGCTCAAGTGAAATACTAATTGTCTCATTTTGAAAATTCCTTATGGTGACTGGAATGGCAAAAACCGGACCTAAATTCATACTTAAAGACAAAGTTCCTTCATACACAGTCGAATTTTTTTGTGTAGACATGTTTGTTAACGTAAAATGAGATATTTTATGTTTGTGAGGAGTAGATCCATTTGCCATTACCATATCTATAACAGCTGAAAATTTGCCAGGATTTGTGTCATTAAATTTGGTATTATTGAATAGGTTACTTTTCCAATGACCTGAAAGTAACCAAATCTTGTTTCCATTCTTATCCTTCAGACTATCATTTATTTTCCCGGTAGTTAAGATCTTGTGTTTTAAGACTTCAATTTGTGCATTCACGATGACTCCTAAACCGTTGATTGTCATCAAATAAACAATCACAATGACAATCATAATCATCATTATTTTATTGTCAATACAAATTTTCGTGATACTCGTATAAAATCTCACAAAATAGTCTTAATAAGGAATCTATAAAAACGTAATGAAACAGAAATCATCAGTTAGTACTATAGAGCAAGCGCCAAAATAAGAGTAAAATTCTTCACTCCATCTTTTAAAAATTGTATTCTAAACATCAATTAATCTTTCTTCCATATTATTTTCATGACTACATCCCATGGCGTGATGATCTGATTTTGTGAAAGCAGTGCAGGGGTATTGATATCTCTTAACATATTTGCAGCTCTGCTGACGGTTTCTGTTTGAGAGACATGTGAGGCAGATATTATATCAAGAGAGTCAACTCGGATATCGCTCAAGGCGTTAGACCCGATCCCTCCGGCCATGATTTTTTTTCCTTCGTAACTGAAAATGAATTCTAATATCTTTCTGTCATTAATGATGTAATTTCCTTTGTCATTGGAGTCGTTTGTGTTAGCAGATAATACCAGATTCCTAATTCTCTTTTTAAGCATAGTATCGATTGCATTCCTGAGCGTCTCATCAATTTTAAGGCGGATCTGCGTGGAGCCGATGGTCGTTAGTTGAGTACGGAGTTTTGATTCAAAGACCAACGGCAGGAGATCCCTAATCCCAATTGACCCAATCAATTGACCCTTATGTGTGATGGGTGCCAAAGCAAACTTGGTTTCTGCAAATAACTCCAATAAGGCACTTAGTGACGAATCCAATTCAAGGGAGGAGGTACTCTCTTCCATTAACTCTGAGGCTTTTACCGTCGACCAGTCATCGTAAGTCGTCTTGAGAAGGCAATCTAGTATGTGTTGGCCGCCAATTCTTCCAGCAAGTTTTTTGTCTCGTGCGACTATCAGTCCGTCTACGTATATTTGATGTCCCGTTGCCAGATATGTACCCAATTGAATAAGCGGCGTATCAGGCGACACGGACACATATGGTCTTCGAAATACGTGAGAAAGAACACTACTTATCGTAATACTCTTGGTAGTAGGAAGATCTCTTGCATCCGAATATCTGCTGTTATCTGCTGCTTCATGAATTTTGGTGTCCTCCTGTTTCGTGTTTTTTTGAGCAGGATGTTTAGATAGTATCACGTTAAGATCCTAATTGCGTAGTCGTTATAAGGTTTTATACTTTAGCTTTATAAAAGAAATGCTATTTATTTTAAGTCTTTCAACCCACTAAGACTCGAATGAAATGCGGGCGAGCTTTAATCAAGGCTCTAGGTTAGAAGTTCAGGAATTAGCTGTTCAAATTGTCTTGCGACGATAAAATTACACTTGCGTGATATAGATAATCAGTGAGATGCAAATATCTTTCATCATATAATTCCAATTTGTTCTTATTTTTCGGTTCATAAAACCAGCTGCTGTTGTGCATTCCTATCAATAGTGTGGTCGCTTTCTAGGTACTATTAAAATGCTACATGTGAAAACAAATAACTCGTATAATATCAGCAAAAAGATTAGTTTAGTGCAGTATTCAAATGAAGATAAACTCATGTTGATTCCAAATATTGTAACGAATTTGATTCACTGCCGATCTGGATCTTTTGGACAAAAGAAAAATGAATATCGTATTCATCAGTAACGGAGAAGGAGATATAGCAGGTCTTGTAACAAAGACTGATATCTTGAATATAGCGGCTGAAAGAAAAAAATATTTTGATGCTTTGAGACAAGAGTAATCATTAACATCTTGTAACCTATAAATGCATTTTTCAACTTATTTTTTAATACCTGCTAGCTCAATATCGATAAGGACATCCAACCCGGATCAAGCTGTTTAGTTAATATGCATTCACTGTTAAGCAATGGACATGCAACCAATCCCTTACGTCAATCAGAAAAAATTAAGTTATATTGCCATAGCCATTTCCAAGATTAATTGAGTGATTTTGGTACGAGTTTAATTAGTGACATATTTGTCATTAAACCTCCCAAAATAATACTCCAAATCCTAGCATAATAGCAAAACTAATGACCAACATTGGTCATAAGCAGGATAATATGCAAATTACAATGATCAAAAAATTATTAGGGTCTTATCAGTGATACTATGACAGATACCCATCAAGAAATAGAGTACTGGAATATTCCTGCAATAGAGCTAGTTCACCGTCTCAGTTCGAACCAAGTGGACGGTTTATCATCTTTCCAGGCAAAAGAAAGGTTAACCACTTATGGTAAGAACCTAGTGACGACCGACAAGAAAAAGAAC
>JAATVL010000182.1 GCA_014523525.1 Nitrososphaerales archaeon TH703
AAAGGAATTTACACAACGCCATATGCAGACTGACAAAGTCAAGATAGATCAAGATTTGAATAGACATATCTGGTCTAGAGGAAAAACTAACCCTCCTAGGCAGATAAGGTTGAGAATGATAAAAGAAGATGACGATACAGTCGTAGTCAGTTCATTTATCGAAGAAAAAATGTCAGAGCCAGAAACTGAGGAGTCAGTGGCAGAGGAGCCAGTAGTAAGAGCAGAAAAAGAAGAAACGCAAAAAAGTAAATAGAAAATAAAGAAATTATTTAGACTGTTGAATTAAATTTTTAACTAATTTCTGAAAGGTATGTGGTTGAAATTCATTCAGATAAAATGAATTTCTAACTAATCGATTAAGGGTAACGGTAGATTTATGTTCGGATGTGATTCGGGTATATCCCAATCTAAAATGTTTTCGTCAGGTATGAGATTGAGGGGATCGTAGGAATCAAATTTTGTTCTTCCTTTTATTGACGCTATGAGATGCATGTTGTTTCTAGAAGAATCAGTAACTACAAACGAAACATCATTTGTATCTCCTTCCATTGAATTTTGAAAATTACTCAACATTTCATTTAGTCTTCCAATTGGCTCATTTCTTGCACCATTTACATATAGAACAGATTTTGTTATTGAGGATGTGCCCAATGATGAATAAAGTTGTGCAATTAGATCTTTTATGCCCACCTCAATATTGTTCTCTTTCAAAGTTCCAGAAACTAGGTTTGTTCCCAAGTTCAATGTTATCTGGGGAATTAATTTGATTGCATTGAGGACTATTTCATCCGTTAGTTTCGAACAATCTTCAATTGTGAGGTGAGGATTTATTTCCACGTAAGCGTCATTGTCAACAACAAAGTTAATGTCAGAATCTAATGATATTCTTTTTAGCGATATGCTAGCTTGAAATAATCGATCCTTTTCATGACCAAATGGCATGGTCACAACTGAGATAAGTCTTTTGTTCAGTATGTTCTTTGCAATATGCGAAATTATAGGTGCAATCGCAATACCTGTTTTTTCCCCTAAACTAGTTACTAAAATAATGGTTTGGTATTCTGATAATTTTGAGCATATCTCTTCTTTATGAAACTCTATAAAAGATCGGATTTTGTAAGTCGAAGGATTTATCCAAGATTTACAATCAATATGAAGCGAGCTGGAAACTTCAAGGTCTTCTTTATTGTTGCTTATTAATAAAAAATCATGTTCCACATCGTTTAATTTCGATACGATATCTTTGCCAATTTTACCGATTCCGATTAACAACGCAGGTTTTCTTAATTCAATACAATCCTCTGACAATCAAATCAACTCCTAATCAGAACATTGATCATTAGAATAAAAATTTAGTTGATTAAATCAAATATCTTATTTGGTACAAAAATGTTGATAAGAGTATAGGAATTAGAAAGTTAATTCTCCTAACAATGAATAATTTGAAATTTCTACCACTTTTACTGATAGATACTGTCCGAGTAACCATTTTGGATTAATTTTTTTTACTTTTGATAAATCGATTATTACAGGCCTGTATGCGTAATTTCTACCTTCTATCTTGCCATTCTCTAAAAGTTCATCGATCAAAATCTTACCGTTCCATCCGTTCCATAATTGATTTCTTCTCATTGATGTTTTCTTGATTGTTTGATGTAGTCTGGTACTTCTTTCTCTTACAATCTTTGTATTTAATCTTGGATATTTTGACGCAAGCGTTCCAGGACGAGGACTAAATCTTGAAGAATTAACGACGTCTGGTTGGCATTCTTCAATAAGGCTTAGCGTCTCTTCAAAATCTCTTTCGGATTCTGAGGGGAATCCAGTAATAATATCTGTAGCAATTGTTATCTCTGGGATCTTTTTCCTTAGTTCTTTTACCACATCAAGAAAAATTTTAGCAGTGTGTCCCCTTTTCATTTTACGCAGAATTTTTTCACTCCCACTCTGAACCGGCATATGAAGAAACTTGAAGAGCTTGTCATTATGCTGATAAAGATGAATCAATCTATCTAGAAACCTTGGAACATACATTGGATTCATCATGCCAACTCGGATTTTATATTCTCCCTCAATATTGGAACACTTTTCTAGTAATTCAACTAGATCAGTTTTCATATCCAATCCATAACAACCATTGTCTGTTGAAGTTAACCAAATTTCCTTACAATTTGCTGCTAGATCATCTTCTACTTGTCTTACTATTTCACCAATTCTATAGCTCTTTAGAGTCCCTTTTGCTAATTTCGTTTGACAAAAACTACATTCGCTAAGGCATCCACTAGATATTTCAATAATACTGACTACTGGATTTAGCCTGATTCTTGGAAGATTTACCTTTGTTGGCACGGAGTCTTCTAATGCCACAACTTTTTGACCGTTTAAAGAAGCATCAACTACATCCAGCGTTCTATCTAACGACTGTGGGCCTAAAAGAGATGAATAAGGAGAAAAGGATTCAACCAGTTTTTTACTTGTCTTTGGAAGACACCCAGCAACAACAAGCGGTTTTTCTCTCGAATATTTTTTTATTTTTGAAATCATTCTGTGTTCGGTAGCATCCTTTACGGCGCATGTGACTATGATGTTAAGGTCTGAATTTTTTCTACTGGAAGTCAAGTCATATCCGTTATTGTAAAGTATACCTTTGATTATTTCTGCATCTCCAAAATTAGCCGAACATCCAAAAGCTTCTACCCATACTTTTTTTTTATCATAGGTTTTAAAATTTTGAAAATCAAGACTAGTTTTATATCTTGAAAAAGTTGAGAGATGTTTAACCTTCCCCAATATGATCAAGTATAATGGAATTTATTGGTACTATATCAACTAATTTATTGCAAAACTGTTGAGTGACTCGTTATCATGTAACTTTTGCCTTTAAGTTAGTAAGTTTAAATTTCATAACAAATTTGAACTCCACTAGTTTTTCATTATCGTCAAGATATCCGATTCAATTATTTTTTCGGTGGCATTAATGAGACTCTGAATATCTTTTACATCATGAACAATTGAGATAGCGCCCATCTTGTGAGGCAGGAAGAAAATTCCATATTTTGTCATCAATGAGAAATGATATTTAGTAAGCGTATCATTATCAGACAAAGCTACATCATTTGCGTTCTTTATTTCATTTACTTTATTTGAAAGAAAATGTGTAAGAAAAAGGGAACCAAGGCCGGTTACCTCTGTTTTCAATCCATAATCTGAAAATAATTTTTTTAAATCATTCCTTGCTATGTCTCCTAACTTATTAATTTTATTATAAACTGTTTGACGATTTTTACTGATGTAATCTAAGGTGGCGTATCCAGCAGTCATTGTTAGAGGATTTGAAGAAAAAGTTCCACCACCAATATAACATAGCTGTTCCTTATTTCTATTCTCTACAGGGTTAGCTACTTTCATTATCTCCTTTTTGCCACATACTACTCCTATTGGAAGCCCTCCTCCGACAATTTTTCCGAGTGTAATGATATCTGGATTCAAATGATATAGGGAGGAAACACTTCCAAAATTCAGTCTAAATCCAGTAACAATTTCATCTAAAATAAACAATATATCATTTCTTTTGCAATACTCTTCCAAACCTTTCAAGAAATTGATATCTGCAGGAATACAACCTCCACCTCCTAATAACGGTTCTATAATTATGCATGCCAGATCATCCTTTACACTTTCTAGTAATCTGATAGATCTGTCTAAATCATTAAATGGAATTGATTCAACAAAATCACCCTCCCTGCCAGTCATACCTACTCCTTCATCAATTTCAAATGGATAATTCACAGACTGCATCAAATCTGTATTAAATCCATGCCAACCACCAATAGTTTTACAAATAATCCTTTTTTTAGTCACAGCCCTAGCAATTCTAATTGCATACATTGTAGCTTCAGAGCCTGTAGTGCAAAATCTTAAAAGTTCGCTAATAGGGATCGATTTTTTTATGGTTTCTCCTAGCTTAATGCTAATATCATTCGCGGTACCATATAGTGTACCCTGACGTATTTGCCTATCAAGCTTCTTAACAACTACATTTGGGGAATGACCTAGAATTAATGCCCAATGTCCCATCCAGTAGTCTACATACCTATTGCCATCAACGTCAATGAGATGTTTATTTGTTGCCTTATTCACAAAAAATGGATAGGGTCTAAAAAATCGAATATTGTGACTAATACCTCCAGGGAAGATCTTTACAGAATCATTATACAATTTTCTTGAGTTATGAGTTTTTTTTTTATACACATCCCTTAGACTGTTGGATATCACTATAACAATCCATTACAAGACCTATTTATTACGATTATGAAATATCAAAAAGAAATAAAAAAAGGTGTCATACAAAAGAACAATTTGGTGAACTGAACAAAATAGTGAATTCTATCGTATTGAATGATTTTGAATCCAATCATCTAGTTAGTTATAGATCAGGTGCGTTGGGCTATTAGTAATGGCAGGCTGAACATCTCGCAAAAAGCTCGATGCGTACACCTCCATTCTATCAATGCTATCTTCTATAGCCGCCCTCCTCTTTACAGAAGGCTGTCTTTTCTCGGGAAAGGTTTCCTCCTTAGATGCTTTCAGGAGTTATCCTAAACAGCTTAGCGGCTCAGCCTGCCCTGTCGGACAACTGATAAACCAGAGGCTGCGCTGCCCTGTTCCTCTCGTACTATGGGCAACTTCC
>JAATVL010000183.1 GCA_014523525.1 Nitrososphaerales archaeon TH703
GTTTATTCGTAGTGTGTCAAGGTTTCAATCTTTAGCATACATTTCACGATTCAATTAATCATTACATTACCCTTTCCAACCTTTTAGGAAGTTTTCATATTGTGGAGTCGTGGCTTTAACCACTCCAAGTTGATACATCAAAGCTAAATCATCACGAATAGCCTTATGTTCAGATATTTTTCCATCATCCCCAATTGTAAACACGTGTACAGCTCGATAGCATATTTTGTTTCCTGATGGTGGAATGAAACTAAAGAAGTTTCCAGTATGTTTACCCATAACAGATACAATTGAAACTACCTTTATGATTGATTTAAATCAATTAAGTCTCAATTAAGTTAATATTTATACCGAATTTTTGAGCACGGATTTTAAGATCTTCTCTTGATGTGAACTGTACCATGGGATTTATTACGGCTTGTAACTCCCGCGTCTCCTTCATACTACTCGACTGCTTCGATACCATTAACATTAATTTAATAATCTTCGGGTAAAGTATACCATTAGATCCATAATACTTTCATTTTGTGAAATATACGCTCAGCAAATTGACAGACTGATAGATGTCGATTACTCTACAAAAAATTTAAATCAATTAAGACTAATTACTAAAGAAATTCTTTATTTTGAATTATTTTTGATTGTTTTTAGTATACTCGTTTTACCATGAAAGGTAATAATTTTGCAAAATTCTCTGCCTTATAAAAAATAGGAATGTTTAAAATCATTTCATGTGAGACGTAGGTGATTCAACAGAGCATGTTAAGCAAAATCAAACGCTACCCTCCTATCAGTCTCTCAAGTCCTAAATGTAATAGGTCTACACGTGGATGTATTATGAAACATCTGAATGAAAATGAATGTCATCATAGAATACGGGGAGGCAATCGGAGAATTGTTCCAGAAATAAAAAACCTAGTGGTGTTCAAGTCTCGCAAACACAAAACACCACTAGCCGCACCATTCTTATCAACATCAACATCAAGGAGATGTCGATCAAATTATGGTTGACAGTTATTTAGACTCTGATAGAAATAAAGATTTCCATCGAGGTCCCGAGCAATATGTAATAGACAATACAGAAAGGATCTGGGACATAATTCTAAAGCATTTAGAAGAGAATCCATGTTCTCATTCCATATCAGACATAGTTAGGGAATTGTTTCAGAAGTGAGAATATGCCAAACTCTCCTAAATCAGGTGGAAATTCCAATTCTAATTCTAGTCCTACGGCTAGCCTATTGAGTCGGACGCCTTTGAAAATGAATAAAATTCATATGAATACAAGCCGAACAAAAAAACAAACTAAACCAGTCAAACCTAGTCGTATGAGAAGAGAATGGTTCCTTAAACAAGAATCTCTTTTAAATGAAAATACACCTCCGATGACAGTGACACCCCCTACTATGTTTATGATACTTGGTGATGTCTGATGAGTGAACTCGATGATGCTATCGAGCAACACATGGCTTACATAGTATTATCGATAGGGAGACCATTTAGTTTTAAAGATTTTTTATGTTTTGAAGTGGACGGAGAGGAATACAAAGCGAGTCATGGAACAGTTCGTAACAAGTTCAATGAATTCACAGAGAAAGAAATTATTGAACTTGATTATAAAACAAATATTGCCTTTTACACCTTAAAGGGTCACAAATTTGGAAAAAAACTGATGACACCTAACCATACGGG
This sequence comes from Nitrososphaerales archaeon TH703, assembly GCA_014523525.1. GTDB lineage: Archaea > Thermoproteota > Nitrososphaeria > Nitrososphaerales > Nitrososphaeraceae > TA-21. The sequence goes on from JAATVL010000183.1 coordinate 1,693, forward strand.
GGTTAGTCACAATCATCCAGTCTATAAACTTCTTGAAAACCTAGTTCTTGATAAACAAAGTTTTCACAACATCAGGCTGACGTTCAAAGTTCCCAACATATACAGAACATTTTCAGTTAATACAACTTTTTCTGTAAATCCAAGAAATTGGGATATTCAAATCCCATCTTGGAATAAAAATAATGCGATAGTAAGGGTCATGATTCACAAAACCAATACAGTTAGCGTTGCTATTGCTTGTTCCAGAGAACCATTCACACTTGATCCATATGGTATTAATGATTTCACTAATCTACTTGTGAGGATTGAAGAAAGGTTACAATCTATTTTAGATAATTCCAACATGATAAATGTCAAAGAAAAATACGACGCAATACCCGACTATGGCAAATGGCTCATGACCATGTGGCATCTCAATAGAGATGCATTGCAAGAATACATGGGAAAAGGAATCTCAATTACTGTCGAGAACGCACAACATATCATCTATAGGATTTATTCAAAGCAGGTTGATAAACACAAACACATGAGGATCGAAAAGCAAGAATATCGTAGAATGACTGTCGAAGAACTAATTGAAGAGACACTGTACTCATAACTGGAGTCGAAAAGTCCGAGCACATCTATGGTGCATGTTGCAGCCAGAATCATCTTAATTCGTAGGCATATTGTCTAATATTTGAGAACTCTATTGATATGGCAAATGTCTAACCTAATTGTCACCTAATTGTCACCTAATTGTCACCTAATTGACACAACTTTTATTCTTCTAATTTGCACTAATTTGCACAACAATGGCTAAAATACCTAGAGATGAACGAGAGCGATTAACCAATGAAATACGTAAATTAATAAATGCTGGTTCTTCAGAGGAGAACATATCATAAGGCACTTAAAAGATAGGCAGGGCTACATTTTTTCGTTATAAGAGAAAGGTAATAAAAGACATAATAAAACAGAATAAAACCAAATAGAGGCTAAATTAGTAATTATTTTCGGTGCTTTGATTAGTTCTTCATAATTAAAATAGTAGGTATCTTCAGTATCTAAATAAGACTTCATTTCTGATTATTCACTCGCCGGCGTATCTGCCTCTTTTTCTGATTCTTGATCGACCTCTACCGGATTTAGATTTTCCCATTTCTAATCTCCATAAAATGTGACCTGGGATTTTGATATCAATTATAATGCCATTCGCGTAGTTGCTTATTACTATGATCCTTTGAATTTTTAATTTGCTTCCCTAACTGCTAATCCCCAAGGGTGTTGTAAATAATATTCTTTAGCCCAAGGTATATCTAGTACCTCCCAAGAGATTCCTGAATCTTTAGAACAATAGATTCCTCGATTATTCAAACAATAAAACTCATCTTTGATTTTCGGATTAGATTCAATCAATGAAATTATAGTTCCTTTTGATTCAGGCAAACCATCAGTAGTTGATGTCCACCTCTTATCGTTATCATGAATATCATATGAACGTCTATATACAAAGGATTCCAGATCTTGTCTATAGTGTGCTTGCCAAGCATTGCCTGCCGCTGATATGATTATGTTTTCAGGATCATCTGAATTTACTGCAATGCCTAAAAGATAGGTGTGCTGTCCTAGTCCTTCATCCAATTTTTTCCAGGAATCTCCATAGTCCTGACTCTCAAAATAGCCGTCACCTGCAGCAGAATAGAGTCTTCGAGGTGCTTTTTTATGAGTCCTTAATGTATGAGTATCATATGGACTATTCTCTATTCGATCTATCCAGGTCTTACCACCGTCAAAACTCTTGATTAGTGCTCCTGCCTCTATGGCAACAAAAAGGTACTCTTTTCTATTTACATCAGGCTCTATCCAACGAACGTGATGAGTTGATGGTCTAGGAGGAAATGACCATGTAGAGTGTGAAGGTAATTTATTAAATTCATCGATCTTTTCCCATGTTTGACCGCCATCAATTGACGAATAAATTATACTTGGTTCCATTCCCACAAATAACTTGTTAAATCCGTGTTCTCCTTTTTCTATAGGACTAACTGAAAGAGACATGATACTAGAACCTGAGACTTCAAGCGAGGTCTTTTCCCATGTTTGACCATTATTATCAGTTTTCCAAAGTCCATTGTCAAAAGTACCGCAATATGCTCTCTGAGGATGTTCAGGATCGAATGCCAGGCTGGATGGCTTTTGCCGCTTTAAGTGTTCTTGAACTTTCCATCCATGCTTTGTAGACTCTATAACCAAAAATAAATTTTCCAATGAGGCTAGGATAGTTGTCAACTTTTCTTATCAGCATTTTTCTTGCCTATATTATTTAATAAGTGTTTAAGTATCCATTCTATCATATAATTTCTATCTATGTATCACATACTTCCCTTAACCTTGAAAAAGGTTCTGGATCTGATTCTGATTCTCGCTCTAGTAACAGTCGCCTACTTTATTCTGCGGATCATTCTGGATCATCTTTGAATTTTTTCAGTCTATCATTTCCTCAGTTGCCGGTGGGAAAAACAACCTTCAGTGCAAAAACTCTTTCCCACCGATGCTTGCTAAAATTATTTTATATTTTGTTGTGAATAATAACGCTAACGAAAGACCGTAATACGTCATACGATCCCTGGTGGGATTATTTTCGTCCGTTATTATATACGACTCTAATCCTGCTAGTGTACAATAAACATTTGGAGAATTAAAAAAACTTAACTAGATGAGGCCATTTACAGACTTTAGTTGGAACGGTAGCATGATAGGGAGACCTACAGTAACACTGTCTACTAGCAAAAGAATTGTAAGTATTGTAGACGATGAGTTAGATATCACTCGACTGTTTCGTGATGCTTTAACTAATAATATCGATGACGCTTCTGTAGTGACCTTCAATGATCCGATTATTGCTCTAGAACATTATACTAAAAATAAACAGAGTTATGCCTTGGTTATTGCTGATATGAGAATGCCCACCGTTAGTGGATTGGAATTATTAAAAAAGGTAAAAAAACTAAATCCCAAGGTTAGAACCATACTAATAAGCGCCTATGAGTTTCAAAATAATCCAGAATTTGAAATTTATCTTAAAGATGGAATCATAAATTCCTATCTACAGAAACCGATAAAAATCAATAGATTACGTCAAATAGCAAGAAATGAATTTGGCATGTATGAGTCAGCGACTGAATTATAAACCTTAGTTTAATGAGAATCGTATAAAATATTTACAATATTACCCCTTGTCTATCTATACTTGTATTTCAGATGGGTAACTTAAGTAAGGCAGGTTCTTATATTTAATAGCACTTATTTGATTAGACTAGAAACCTATTTTTCAATAGCCGGTGGGATTCTCTCCGTTAGTTTCCAACCCCCACCGGTCGATATTAATCATTTCAAGTTTCACACAGTAAGACCATAAATATTAGAATAAATGGGTTTCATTATGACAACCACAAGGACATTCTGCTACCAGTTTAACTAAATCTTCAGTAGAATTCTCATGATCACATTTAGGACAGTTCATTGTATTATTTTACCAATCACTAGATATAAAATTTCCTACCATACAGAAATTCAATGATTATTTAATAAAATAATCAGAGTTTTATAGAGAATAACGTTACTAATTCATATATTCTTATAACATTCTACGCAAGCCCTTTTATAGTTTGTAGCACACAAAAATATAAGACCTAAACACAGCAACTGGTGGGTTCTTGATTGTTTCTTGTTCATTCAATCAAATTAACTCCTCCCATCAGTTGTTA
>JAATVL010000184.1 GCA_014523525.1 Nitrososphaerales archaeon TH703
CATTTTACCGTCATCGCCTATTCCATTCTCCCAGTTATGCAGTAAAGAGCCTGGAATCCTTGCTTGAGTATGTTCCAAGGGCGTTCTGGAGTCTATAATGACAGTAGCATCATCATTTAACTTTTCTTTTATCATCCTTTCGTCCGCCCTCAGAGAATCATTGGGTCTAGATATGAAATTAGTAACGACGGGCTTGGGAAGATCACGGACAATGGGTAATGTTCCCCCACGCCTAGTAAAACTGAACGCGGTGTCTAGAAGACTAGTGTTGTTGTGACCATTGTAAAGTAATGTCCATGCTATTCGTGCTGCAGATGGATCGAAATTTTCTCCATAAACCACTACCTTCTTTGATTCATCTATTCCAAGTTTACCAAAAGGATTTTTGGCAGCTGCTCCTTCTAAAACAAGATTTGCACCATTTTCTGATATACTTATTACATCATCTAAACTGAGTGGAAGTGCATTTTTTATATGTCCAGAGCCGTACGCTACTGCTCCTCTACCATCTATGACAACCAAATCAAGATCATCAAGATGAGATTTAAGCCAAATATTGTCAACGATCAATTCCTCGGATCTTTCCACCATTTGTATGATATACAATCTAAACGAATTCCTATTTAACTACCGTGTGAATTAGAGCCGCGTAAAATGGAAGAACAAGACGAGGAGCCATTTAGAGTACCGAAAGTCATCACTTAACGCCTATGTTTGATTTTATGTATTTTGATACTTTCATATGACTATATCGCATCGCCACTATTACTATGATTGTCAGCACTGAAGCTGAGAACTTATAATAGATTTTGATTTCTATACATCACGATATGTAAATTGGTATTTCTAATGTGCATCATGGTCAATCTGATACTAAACACCAGCACCTACGATTACAGTTTCATATTCAAATCATGCAGTATCCACATCTGATACACTGATGCGTGCGAGGTCATCCCGTTGTTCACAAATCAATTCCGCATGGAAACCAAAGACAATAACAAAGGCGTGTTAGTTTCTAAAATGTGGTATAACATATCTTGCAAAGAGCCGCAAGGATCCAAGATCTGGTAGATCTGAAAAGTATACGGTAAAGTAGTTCACACCTTTGTCTGTATATCTTCCTAATTCTTTGACTATTTCATCAGCTGTTCCAGCAATAATAAACTCTAACATCCTTCTATTCGATATCTTTGTTTTCTCCACAATTGCTCTTTTTTTATCCCTAAGTTCATTCCTGTCTTTACCAATAATGATCATTCCTTGCCATCCCTTCATCAGCTTGTCATAGTTTCTGCCAATTGTCCTACAGCATTTACTAAGAAACAATAACTTATCTAAATATTCGTTATAGCTGCAAAGCCCATAATTCCAACCATCTGCATATGTTGCAGCTAGCTTAAGAGTCTGTTTACCTCCACCTCCAATCCATATGGGTGGATATGGTTTCTGAATGGGTTTTGGATTGCATACTGCATTTGATATAACATAGTATTTTCCTTTGAATGAAGGATTACAAGAACCTTCAGAAGATTCACATAACATTTTCTTAATTATCTTAATACTTTCCTCCAACATTCCGATTCTAACCGAACCCTTTGGAAAACTTATGCCGTATGCTTGACATTCCTTTTCATACCAACCAGCACTTAATCCCATCTCAGTTCTGCCATTGCTTATTACGTCCAAAGTAGAGAACATTTTTGCCACAATGGCTGGATTTCTGTATAGGTTGACCAGTATTGCTCCAAGCCTAATCTGTTTAGTTATGGTAGCAAGGGCAGAGAGCGTTGTCCAACATTCAAGCATTGATGCACTTTTTCTTTCTTTCTTTATTTCTTGTCCTTCTTTCTCATTTGAAAGATAAGCTTGTATCCAAGGAATAAAATTATCCTTTAGCCATACGGAATCAAACCCCAGTCTTTCACACACAAGGACAGTGTGTTGAATGTCATTATATTCTAAACCATCTTGGTAAATGTAGCATCCAAAACTTATTTTTCCTTTTATCACCAATTTTGCAGAACAGTTATTAGAAATAATGCGTATATTTAATTGTGAGACAAGAGACCAATGGTAAGCTAAATGATCCTAGTATTCGAAAACTTTTTGAAAATAAGAATTTTGTTTTTGTAGCTTCATTAATGAAAGATGGCTCTCCTCAGGTTACGCCAACATGGGTAGACATTGAAAATGGCTATATTCTTGTCAATACTGCAATAGGTAGGATAAAACAAAAAAACATTTCCCGGGATCCTAGAGTCGCATTAGCAATAGCCGACCAAAATAATCCATATGACATGGTTACTATTAGAGGAAAAGTAACAGAGCAAATTACAGGAGATCTAGCTGAACAACACATTGACAAGTTGGCAAAAAAGTATATTGACAAAGATAAATTTCCTGGTAGGTCTCCAAGAGAAGAAAGAATCATATTAAAGATAAAACCCGA
>JAATVL010000185.1 GCA_014523525.1 Nitrososphaerales archaeon TH703
ATCCATGTTATGTTTGCTTTGAAGATATTTTACACATACTGATGTATCCAATCCACCAGAGAAAGCTAAAACAACTTTTTTGTTGGACATTACTAATGCAACCGATATAAGAATAGACTTATATTTTTTGGTTAACGGTGAAAGTGGAATTCAAGAAATGAAAACTATTAAAACAGACTTGATCAATATCACTATATGCATTATGGGTATAATTTCGAAGAGGTAAAACAAAGGGTATTTTCTGCCTTATTTCAAAATTACGCCGGTCTGTCTGGAATTGAACTAGCATCTAAGACCAGAATAAACCGAATGACCCTAACTAAATATTTGAATCTAATGCTTACACAAGGATTAATTAGAAAAAAAAAATTGGAACAGTTAATGTATGGTATCTGGATAAGGACGCTCCACACATTGAATTTCCACTAAATATTCACAATTTACAACAAAAATTTTTAGATTGTCTGGTTCAAGGAAATGAATCACAAGCAATAAGCATAATTTCAAATTTATTATTTTCAACGATATCAAAAGAGAGAATTCTATTTGATATTATATTACCAACTTTGAATATATTAAATGATATGTACGACAGAGGTAAAATAAGTGAAAGTGAGAAATTATTAATTTCCACTACTGCTCTAGACCTTGTATTGATGACAAAATTCGTTTCTACAATAGATACTCCAAAGTTAAAAGCCTATTCAATAATCGTTTCTGGATCAGAAGAGGCTACTTACCAAGCAAGGATCGCCTCTGTAATTTTGCATTTAATGGGGTGGAATTCATTGTATTTGGGAAATGTTGAAAATAAAATAGATCCATTTTTTGATATTGACATACAGAGGCTTATTAGTAAGAAATTAAAAAATGTGAATGGACTATCTACAATCATGATATTCTCTTTTAATGCAAATACCCTGAAATTCCTGTCCAATACAATAAAAACATTAAAGAAGAAGATTGAAAATAATTTAAGAATAGCCATATATACGAACAATGATCTGCTGCAGGTATCACAGCAACTGGAAGTTGATTATAGTACGACTGAATTGCCATCACTCATTGAATGGGCAAAAGAGGAATATCACAACTCCTTGACTTAATTTGCTTACCGGTGAACCTTTGATCATTTATTAGATTCATGGGTGAGGATATGGAATCTACCTTCTAGTTTAGTTATTTGATATGCATTTTTCCGAGAAACATGTTGTAAATACTTGGATTCATGTTGTTTTCGGGATGGGCCGAAAGGGATTTGAACCCTCGGCCTTTCGATTATCAGTCGAACGCTCCGCCAAGCTGAGCTATCGGCCCATAAAACGAAATAATTAGAGGATATTTATTCGTGTGGATAACATAATAACGGATAAAAATGCATTTAAGGCATGCTAGGAACTAACTTTTTAATTGGTGCTTCAGATCAATAGAGCTGCTATTATTACAAAAATCAAAAATACATTAGCAAAGGATGCTGCACGATATATCGCAAAATCTTTGGACGAAAAAAAGATCAAAGTATTCTCATTAGAACCTCTAGATGTCAATAATATTTATCAGGTTGAACCTGCAGAACTTATGAATACTGATCTTGATCTAGTTTTTGCAATAGGTGGAGATGGTACTACTCTTCGTGCATTTAGAATGGTAAGAAAGAGTACCCCAGTTTTCAGCCTAAACATTGGAGGAACCAGGGGGATTTTGGCAGAAGCAAATACAAAAACCATTGAACAGCAGCTGCATGATATTTTCAATGAAAATTATTTTTATGATAAAAGATTAAGAATACAGGCACATGTTGATGGTAAAATGATCGGCGCTGCCCTAAATGATGTAGTTATAACAAGAACAAATCTGACCAAGACTCCTATATTTACTATTAACGTATTTGATTATCCAGTATCACAAAAAATGGACGGAGTAATAATCTCTACGCCAACAGGGTCAACCGGGCATGCTCTTTCATTGGGTGGACCTATAGTTCATGAAAATATGAATTGTGTTATGATATTACCTATTGCTCCAGTTAATAAAACACCACCATTAATTCTTGAACTTGAGGATATTGTTATCAGTTCGACTGACAGTTCCAAAATAATTATTGATGGCCAACAAGTATTTGATTCCAGATCAAAAAATAATATCACAATTTCTAAATATCCATATGACGGAGTATTCCTACGAATTGGTAAAAGGGGAGTAAGACAGATTGAAAAACTTGGATTCTAAGACAGAATCGAAATTTGCGTTGGATGCAACAGCATTTTATCAAGGATTTCACTTGCATTCTAGCTGTACTTGTATTACTACAGGTTTGGTATTTGAAGAGATATCCCACATTCAAAACAAACTTTCAAGTTTGGAGAGTCTAGTATTAAGCAAGAGAATCATGATATTTGAGCCCACCAATAATATAGTAAAGTTGGTTAAAACTGTGGCAAAACAAACAGGCGAGACCAGACTTACTGACGCTGATATTTCAATTCTTGCCCTCGCGAAAGATTACAATGTAACGCTAGTTACCGATGACTTTGCACTCTGCAATTTAGCAAAAACTATGTCGATAGGATTACTCAATTTGGGAACAAAAGGCATTAGAGAGACAAGAAAATGGACCAAGTTTTGTGGTAGTTGTGGCAGGGGATATCCTTCAGCAATATCAGTTTGTTCAATTTGTGGTAACAAATTGCGTGTCCGATATAAAAAACTTGTAGATACAAAGATTACCAAAAATCAAATTTAATCGATGAATACTATATCTAGTAATCTTTAATTTACATGAATCACGCTTGGATACAAAAGCTTTATGTAAATAGTATTTGCTTTCATTTCCCTGTGGTCATAAATGATTTTTGCATCATTTCCAAACTTCTTAATATAAGCCATAATAATTAATGCCCAAGGTACAGCTGACTTTTCTTTTGAATCAAAATGAAGCTGTAACATGTTGTTTTGGCTCTCGTATTTTAGATAACCTGAATAGCTTATTCTTAGAGCATAATCTATGATACTTACAATTTCTTCAATACTTTTGCAATTTATCTCGTTGCCAAATTTTTCAATCTCATCGATGAGGTATGTATAATTATCATCGTGTTTGATTGATAGCTCAAGTAAAATCTGTGAAAGTTCGTTTTCTACCATTTTGGATAAGGTTAATGCTTCTTTTGGAATTTTATTGGTCAGCATGCCGGGATTTATTCTTAGAGCTTTCTTCCATTTTTCATCAAATAATTTGACATATGAAAAACCGAAAGGATCTGCAGTCAAAATCAACGAGGCTTTTCCATTAGTGCTATCGATACAAACAATTTTTTTGAAATCGAAAATTAATATATTCCCAGAAACATTATCCGACCTAATTTCTACTCCGTTTGGGAAAGTTACATCACTATCCTTGTAAATGGATTCGATTCCAAGTAGCATATTGATTTTTACTCCTTTCCTGGCGATCTCTGATAAAGAAGCTTTACATTGAAGAACTACTTTTCGTCCCCATGAATCTAGAATCAAATCTATGTTTGATTTGGCTGTTGAAATCAACTCTTCAATTTTTTGTACTACTACATTAGGCTCTAGAATTAAATATTTTTTTTCTTCATACGATTTTTTGTCCTCTTCTCTCAATTTCTTTAGACTACTTAAAATGCTACGCATGCTCACCAATCTTCTTTCTTGCAATGTAATAATTTCTCCAAATGCCTCGCTAGGCGGTGTAGCGGTTGCTATCATTGGTTTTTGACTTGAAATTGTAGAGAGTTTTTTTCTTTCTAATTTTTTTAGAGTTGTGTAAATCTTTGTTCTAGGAAGATTTGAATAGTAAGCTACCTCACTGGCTCCTAAAGTTCCTCTTGACACCAACGTTATGTATGCCATCGATTCATATTTTGATAGCCCAAATTCTTCTAGATTCGCTACTAGTTCAAGATAATTTGGTATATCATTAGGACGTTTAATCATATGCACTTTTTTTTATATTTAGACGTAAATCAAGATGTCAATTTGATTGGACAAAACAAAAAAAAATGTAAAGCTGGAAATGCATCATGTTATATTGTAGATGATATTTTCCTAGGCTTTCTCAGTAATCGATAGCTGGCTCCAATTTCAAAGTGATGAATTTATTATTCAAAGCAAGTTTCTACTACTGACAAATTAGTAATTTGAGACAACTACGATATATTTTTTTATTCTTTTGGATAAAAGTATAATAATTTTTCCTACTCTTTGTTCAATTTATTTTGTTCCTTACACAATATAGATTCACAATGCAGTAATTCAAAGAAATGCTGTGAATTTTAATGAATATATGAGTTTAGCTCCACAGGAACTAGAGAATAGTGCCAGCAAGTATGCTGCTGAGGCAATTAGATTAGATTCGGAGGGTTCCAATGGGCAAGCAATAAGTGCCTATCAGAGAGCTGTTGAAGCATTAGTGAAGTTAGTACAAATCTATCCTGATTATAAATTGAATAAAATTTACATGGAACGAGCAAGTTCTTATCAAAATAGAATCAAAGCACTACAGATGTCAAATCCATTATACGATTCTGATACCATTAAGGCTGGACAATCTGATCAGAAACCAGCAAATCCCACTAATTCAATTCTAAACAACATGCAGTCAGCAAAGAAAAAGAATGAACCAAATGGAGGATATAATTTGGACTTTGAAGAGTTACTAATGACTGACAAACCAAAGGTATCTTGGAATGAAGTAATTGGCTTGGATGATGCAAAGAGGGCTATGAGAGAATCAATAGTTTATCCAACTATCAGGCCCGATTTACTGCCATTAGGCTGGGCGAGAGGGATTTTATTATTTGGACCGCCGGGTTGTGGAAAAACTTTACTCGCGGCAGCAGCAGCAGCGGAAATCGATGGTTATTTCATTAATGTCGATGCCGCTTCAATGATGAGTAAATGGCTCGGCGAGGCAGAAAAAAACGTTTCAAAATTATTTTCTATGGCTCGCAAGTTACATGATAATGAAGGTGTTCCTGTTCTTATTTTTGTAGATGAAATAGACTCACTGTTGGGTAATAGAAACAGTGAAGTCGGAGGTGAAGTTAGAGTCAAAAATCAATTCCTAACAGAAATGGATGGGATAAATGGAAAATCGCGAGAATCAAAGTTGTATGTCATTGGTGCAACAAACAAACCATGGAGTTTGGAGGCAGGTTTTCTTAGGAGGTTTCAAAAAAGGATTTATGTCTCACTTCCAAACAGGCCTTCCAGATCCCACTTATTTGGTCAGTACACAAAAAGATTACAAATGGAGTCTTCATTGAAAATTGAGGATCTTGCAAAATTAACAGACGGTTATAGCGGGAGCGATGTAAAGGATATATGTCAATCTGTTCAATTGCGTGTTGTAGATGAGTTATTCCAAAGTGGGAAGGGATTAGACAGTGACGCAAATACTAGAACTATAACTGAATCTGATTTTAAAGAAATTCTAAAAATGAGAAAACCAAGTGTAAGTATGTACATGATCCGGGCATACTTGAGATGGAGCGAGCAGTTTAAAGCACTTTAACTTTCCATTTGTTTGTTATAGCTGTTTATGGCATCTGATATTTTTTTTATGGCCGATTGCTTTCCTTCCCACCCTAAAATTTTTACAAATTTGTCTTTCTCCAATTCTTTGTAGTGTTCAAAGAAGTGTTTTATTTGGTCCTTCAAATACTGTGGCACATCTTTGATATCACTAACGGTAGAAAAACTAGGATCAATTTTCGATGTCGGTACGGATACTATTTTTGAATCATGACCTTCCTCATCTTCAGTCTGTAGTACGCCTATGGGTATTACTTTTATTAGAGATAACGGTGCAAATGGCGTTTCACCGAGAACTAGTACA
>JAATVL010000186.1 GCA_014523525.1 Nitrososphaerales archaeon TH703
AACTCTGTTGATGATGAGTAAAGAATATTCTTTACAAGTAATCCTTGACCTCTTTGATTCATGGCTAAATGTGTCAAACATGCAGTTCGATCGTGAATCTAGCGAAAATTCTTTGAAATACATAATAAATCATGGGATGGGCAAAAAATGGTCTCTTTTCTTAGAAAAGGTGTTTTGGTACATGGTTAAAGATTTGGAGATAACCGGAGCTACATTCGATGTAACAGATGGTACGGTAACATTCAAGATTAATTTATGACAATAGGTAGGTAAGCCATGTTTTCACATTGCAACATAATCTATGAACGTAGAAAAGTAATTTAATTATTACAAATCATTAAACCATGAAGGATAACTTAATTCTATTGCATACCTCAAGACTTTTCTAACACTTAGGGTTCCTCGGGATTAGAACCATGCATGTATTAAGGTTCTATTACTTTCTATTTATCCATTTTTATGCATCTAGTGTTCTAGACCGGCCTTTATCACTAAGGGCAATTCCTGCCTTAGATTGTGCTAGATTCCAATTGACCAGATCGTCCATGTGAATCTTCACAGTTACGTCATCGCCTTTAGACAGATAGGAGGCAACACTTGGATCGCTTAGGCCTTCTGGTGTCACATACTTCAAATGAATCTGACGGTTAATCTTTCGTGCTTCATCGCCTTCAACGAGCTCTACTTGACCCTTAATCAACACCCCTTTCAAGTCCAGCCCTGCGCGTGAAATATCTATCATTACTGATGCGAATGGTTTTGCTCTTAGGTTCTTGTATTTACGAGTGTGTCGAGAAGTGGGGATACAAATATCGTTACCAATGCGAATAAACCACATGGGAACAATATGGATAGTGTTATCTTCACCTAGAGTGGCCAAGTTAGCAATGAGGGTCATTGAAAGGATCTTGTTGATCTCAGCGGTGGTAAGGGAATGTGATTTAACATCATTCCCAGAAGTAGAATTGGATACCATTGCTAGTCCTGTCTAATTAAAGGCACTGAATTTTATAATATTACTATCAAGCTTTCCAACTAGCTATAAAGTAGGGAGTAACCTCTATAGCGCTATAGTTCTTTGCCAATTCAATTCTGTCCTTTGCTTCAGGAGTCTCGGCGGAACCCATATATCTTACTAGATTACGCGAAGTAATCTTCTTTGCGTATTCAGGGTCATCGATGACTTTAGCTCTCGCCTTGCCACGCACTCCTCTATCCGCAATGTCCACTAGAAAATAAACGTCGGGATTTTTCTTAAGCGAGCGTATTTTTCTGCCCTCGCTGCTGCTTACGGCAAAAAATTTTCCATCCTCGTAATAATACCAAATTGGATGAACTAATGGCGCGCCATCCCGTTCGTCGATCATTGCCATCCTTAGATATATGGGTTGATTCAAGAGCTCGTTGATTTCACTTTGTTGCATTGCAGGAAATTCAGGATCGGCTGGGGTGAATTTCATTACTTATTATTGGTCTTAATCCTAGTTAAACTTGGTGTCCCTACTTTTCAGTGGGTATTGTAAATTAAGATAATATACAAAAAGTTAACCCTTTTAGGCCGGTAAGTTTCCACTTACTAGATACGGTATTTCTTACCTACTAAGTAAGTAATCACTACTAGAGTTAAATAATCGGTTTACCTAGTAATATATTATGCAAGTAGGTATTGACAGCTTTGCCGCGTTTGATGACGCTGGTCTCCAAATCGGCTCATCTGAGCGTTTGCGAAGATTGGTCGAACAAATTGAATATGCCGATCATATTGGTCTAGACATATTTGGTGTCGGCGAACATCATCGTAGAGAATTCCTAGATTCGGCTCCTGCCGTAGTCTTAGCTGCGGCAGCAGCAAGAACAAAACACATACGACTTACCAGTGCTGTAACTGTACTAAGTGCTTCCGACCCAGTAAGGGTGTTTCAAGAGTACGCAACCTTGGACCTTCTATCACAAGGTCGGGCAGAAATGGTTGTTGGCCGCGGCTCGTCTATCGAGGCATTTCCTCTGTTTGGATTTAGGTTGGAAGACTATGATTCTCTTTTTGCAGAGAAGCTCGATTTACTGCTAAAGATTCGCGATAATGAGCATGTGCATTGGTCCGGCAAATATCGACCCAGACTGAGTGGGCAGGGAGTCTATCCAAGACCGTTGCAAAATCCATTTCCGATATGGATAGGCGTTGGCGGAACCCCAGAGTCATTCATTCGTGCTGGTTCGCTAGGTCTTCCATTGATGGTTGCGATTATAGGTGGCGAAACATACAGGTTCCGGCCACTCATTGACCTCTATAGAGAGGCCGGGAGGAAAGCTGGTCATTCAACTGATCAATTGAAAGTTGGTGTACATTCGCTAGGCTATGTCGCTGAGAGTACACAGAAGGCAGTGGATGACTTTTTTCCAGGTTATGCACATACCATGACGGAGATTGGGAGGGAGCGTGGATGGCCTAAAATGACGCGTGCGAGTTTTGATGCCCAGCGAGGTTCACAAGGTGCACTTCTCGTAGGCGATCCAGATGAGGTTGTTGAGAAGATCATTAGGCACAGCAAAGACCTCGGAGGCATATCCCGGATTACTTTTATGATGAACCCTGCCTCATTACCACACTCAAAATTGATGCGTGCTACCGAATTAATAGGTACACGCGTCGCCCCTGTACTTCATGAAGTGAATGAAAACTACATGGAGGTAGCGTAGCACTACTTGTATATAGTGGTAGTTTAAATTTGCTTAGTATTATTTACCAAGTAATATTTTAATACTTAGTCCTCATATTAGACCAAAATGGTACAGAAAGAAATGGAAGAAGAGGAGGAACAAAAATGCAGAGCAATTAACAACGTATGGGAGGTCTTGGGAAGAAAATGGGCATTATTGATATTAAAGAACCTCCACACAAAGGAAGCCATACGCTTTAACGAGCTTAAGAGGACACTAGGTGAAATTAGTAGTACAGTATTGGCAGCTAGACTATTGGAGATGGAACGTGAAGGCCTTATCTCAAAGAAAATCTTTCTAGAAATACCACCTAGAGTAGAATACCGGCTGACCGCTAGGGCAAGGGAACTGGGAGTAATACTTAAAGATCTAGGAGAATGGGCTTTGCGTTGGAAATCCCCCAGAATGGCATCTACCAAAACACAATAAGGTCAAACCGTCAAAGGACAGGGATTATTCGCAAAAGAGAGATGACAGAATCTTCTTAGAGGTAACTTAATTTCTTACCAATATTATCATATACCCACTAATTGTTCAGTTATTTTTCATGATTGAATATATTATCTCTCGAATCTTGATATGAATCCAAATGTAAACTTAGACCTAGTTCTTCTTCTAGCCCATAAGGTTCAATGA
>JAATVL010000187.1 GCA_014523525.1 Nitrososphaerales archaeon TH703
AAGTCACTAAAAGCTGTAAATTTTGCAATACAATACAAGTATAATCCTGAAGCTGTTAATCGTTTAGTAGGAACAATAAGTCTTAAGAATATAGATTCTGATAACAAGAAAGCAAATATGGGATATTGGATTGGAGAGCAATATTGGGGTAACGGGATAGCAACAGAGTCCGTAGAGCTAGTTATTAATTATGCGTTCTCTGTTCTAGGATTAGAAGAAATTTGTGCATTTGTATATTCTGAAAATAAAGCTTCAATACGAGTCCTAGAAAAGAATGGAATGACAAAGAAAGAAGAGGTAAATGAATATAACCAGATGTCTGGCAGATATAAAAATACAATCAAATTTGCGATACAAAGACGGTACAAAATGAACAAGCTGAAGTTCTAAATAATATTGAGATTCTCAAATTTATTCTACTTTTCCCCACTCGGTTCTTCTAAACTCTTTTTATGATCAAATCCTGTGGGTTTCACCGTAATTATACTGTTTCAGTGCTACCAGTGTTCTTGTAGAGGGACAAAAAACAAGGTACTTATCAGTACAATTCCTAATACCATTCCTACAACATAGATGTTTGATTTTACGTATTTCAAGATACTCATACTATTCTTTCGGAGTACAGCTATTACTACTATAGTCAACACTTAAGCTGAGAATTCATAATTGAATTTGAATTCTACACATCAAGTTTGCTAATATATTCTTGGAATACCAAAGATATAATAAAAAAATTAGGGTGGTTCATTTATTCTGGTTAATGTTTTGATGAGGGATGAGATCCATGTGTGAATCGGGTCGTGGAAGACCATCCTCTCCTATTATTGAAGCAGTTAGGTGAATTAAGCCATCCATACCTTTGTGGATTTTGAAATATGCAAAGTTGTAGATTCCTCCTTCAACATACAAGGTGGTGGGTTGAAAGGTGGGATCAAATTTGGGAAGTGGAATTCCTGGTATACCAAAACGAATAGCACTTAGTGGGCCGCAGACAATCTCATAGACATTAATTGGATCTCCATCGCCATTAACATCAGCGTTATACTTCAATATGGCAGGGAAATGAGCATCTGTAGTCACGAAGACTACATCATTGATGTTATGGTCATCTATGAACTTCATTAGATGCCGAAGTTCTCTTTCGAATCCAGTCTTGGAAGAAAAATCTGTATCTGTTCCATCTGCCCATCCATCTCTTCCAAACTTAGATGCGTTTGCGCCAGTTGGGATGGACATGGGAACATCACTGCTTATTATCTTCCATGTGGCATTCGAATTTGTCAATGATTCCTTTAACCACGACAACTGATCCCCGCCTAGCAACGTTTTATTATTCTGTTCTGTGTCTGGAAGATCATTTCTACTTCTGTAAGACCTTGCATCTAAAATTAGGAGATCCATGTCCTTTCCCCAGTGAAACAATCTATAGATTCTATCAGGATCGTGTTGGTTCCTTTCTATAGGAGAGAAATTAAAGAAGGTTTCTCTACCTGCTTGTACAAGATTCTCGTATCCTGTCCTGTTCTTGTTTTGGGAATTCCAGTAAGTCCATTGAGATCCGAAATCATTAATGACTTCATGGTCATCCCATTGGATGTACATCGAGGTATTACCAAGAAATCCTTGTAAATGTGGGTCACCCCTGTTGTAAAGCCAATGTTTCAGATAGGTATCATAAACCTGAATTTGATTGTTCCAGTCAAGCTTTGAATCTGCAATTCCAGAGAAGTTTCCTGGAATATTCTGGCCACCATCTGGTCGTTCTTTAGGACAATCATTAATGGCATAGATCATATCACCATTCTGTATGTAAAAGTCTGGCAATAGCGATTTCATTTTTTCAAATATCAAATATCCGTCCTTTACTTCACGGCAGAACTTTTGACCACCAATATCTGCACCTAGTATGAAACTTATCGAATTACCACTAGAATTTGGATTTGGTGCAGTTCTGAACTTTCCCACAATAACTGAACTGTTAGTACGGTTATCCGTGCTAGAGAACCAGACTTTATAAAAGTACTTTGTGTTAGGATTAAGATCATCTATCTTTATTTTTCCTGCAAAATCTGTCGTATTATCAACCCGTTTTATTGTTGAATTAGGATGAAGGAATGCTGAATTATTATCATATTTAATATGCATAATGGATTGATTATTAACCCTTGCCCATATCATTGCACTCTTATACGTGACATCTCCACTAGACACCCCCTCATTAATAAAAAGAGTAGGATTGTTTGTTGTCTGACCATGTAGTTGGGACGGTATATTAGTAATGTTGCCAATATTACCAATAACTAGTATTGACAAAAGTATTGATGACAATAATCGATTTATCGAGTATTGTACCTCAATTTGCTTTTTCATTTTATATGAAGGACAGAGTGAAAGTATTATGAAAATATTTCTCAGGCTGGTGGCTACATAATGCAATTGATGCTGTTTTGTTGATATTTGAAATCGTGAAATTATGAATGATAGATTTATTTGTATTGTTAAGAGTACCGTCACTAAAAGTTGAGAATCCGCATCTTGCCATTCTATTTATTTTAGGTATCTTCGAGAGTAAAAAATTATTACCAATACTGGTGGGTCGTTTAGGAAGTGATAGACAATTTACCCACCAGTAGATGTACTTTTGTCTCGAACCTTTCATCAGATATGGACAGAGGAGGAGAGTTGATGCACGCAGGCATAACTACATCCTCGAAAGCCGTATCTGTGTTGGTGATACATCTATCTACAAGATAATAAATAAGAATTCATGATCTTATTTAAGCAAGATATAAAAACTGCACTTGTTTTATTTGTGTATTCAGGTATCTGGGGGTTCAGAGGTAATTAATTAATAATGAAAGGCAAAGCTACGGAAATAAGAGTAGATTTTTCTCTTAAACGCGAGGTATTCTTCGTAGTAATAGGGGCAATGTTGGGAGCCGTATCCATGCTTATTCCGACTGCATTTGAAGTTGGAATGGGTTTGCCTTATTATGTTACATGGGTAGCATTTGGGCATGTCATAGGAGTGCATTCCTCTAATGCGGCTTTTGCAGGAATAGCAATTCATACAATAACTGCAATTTCAATAGGCATTGTTATCGGAGTTTTTCTCTATAAAACTGGAATTCTTAATATAAGTAAGCTTTCAAATGGTTTGCTTTATGGGTTATTCGCCGGTACTGTAGTCCTAATTATTTTTTTCATACCTGTCTACATGTTAATTTTGCAGCCAGAGATCAATCGTATTCTAACTACAATTATGCCAGAAACCTATGATGAATATGGTACAACATCATCTCACTATAGCTTCCCCTTGGTAATTGTAAGTTATATTATTATGCATCTTGTTTTTGGGATCATTGTAGGAGTAACTTCATCTGCTTTATCAATTAAATTTGGCAGCCGTTATAGGTGCACAAAATGTGATATTTCCTTTTCTAGGATCGATTCATACCAAAAACATGTAGAACTTGTTCATGGAGAAAAACCAATTCAACAAATAAGGATTTTAATTTTGGGAGGTGGATTTGCAGGAATAGAAGTTTTGCGGCAGCTTCAAAAAGCATTTCAGAATGATATTAGTATTGACATAACACTGGTAAGCCGGGATAACTTTTTCCTCTTTACACCAATGCTTCCAGAAATATCCTCAGGCATGATAGAGACAAGGCATATAGTAACACCCCTGAGGGCATTTTGCAATAGAGCAAAATTTTATGAAACCGAGGTAGAGTCGGTTGATCTGGGGAACAAGCAAGTCGTTATAACTCATAGAATAGGAAAGCCTACAAACCCTATCGAGTGGCGTAGTCATATATTGAAATACGATTATCTTGTCATATCGTTGGGAAGTGAAACAAACTTCTATGGTATCAGTGAAGCTGCTAAACAAGCATTCACTCTAAAGAGTCTTGGCGATGCCATAGTCTTACGCAATCATGTCATAAGCATGTTAGAACAGGCCGACATTGAACATGAAGATCTAGACCTTAGGAAAAGACTGTTGACTTTCGTTGTAGTTGGCGGAGGTTTTTCTGGTGTTGAAATTGTAGGCGAATTGAATGACTTTATATTAGATTCAATAAAATATTTTTACCACAATCTGCAAAAATCATATGTAAGAATAATTCTAGTTAACTCGGGTGGAAGGATACTCCCCGAAGTAACAGAGGATCTAGCAGACTTTGCATTACAGAAGATAAGAAGAAATGGAGTTGAAGTGATTTTAAACACACGAGTGACTGAGATTACCTCAGACAACGTTAAACTAGATCAAGGAACTATTATCAGAACGCAAACAATAATATGGGCTGGAGGAGGAAAGCCTCAAACCGTACTTTCGGCTCTTTCCTGTGATCACGACAAATCTGGTAGAATAATGACCAACAATTATCTTGAAGTTACTGGATTTACTGATAGTGTTATCGCCTTGGGTGACTGCGCTTGTGTCACAGACCCTAATACAGGGAAGCCTTATCCGCCAACTGCTCAACACGCATTGAGACAGGGAAAGATTGCTGCAATCAATTTAATCTCTAAGATTAAGGGTAAAGAAAATCATAAAGAACCATTTGATTATAAGACAAAAGGAGTTATGACGTTGATAGGAAAGAGAAATGGTGTTGGAATTATACTCGGGCATAAGGTTCATGGATTTGTGGCTTGGTGGTTTTGGCGCTCATACTATCTAGTTAATCTTCCTACAGTAGAAAAGAAACTGCGAGTTTCGGTGGACTGGATAATTGACTTATTCTTCAAGCGAGACGTAACCAGACTCAAAACACCTACAGAAGAAATTGCTTTCAAGCCTAATATTTCCGATCGTTCCTTTACTAGCTCATCAGAATCTATCCAGAAATAGTGTGATAGATTGACCTGATTTCATTCACCATTTTCACCTTTAGTACTCTTGAATTCCTGAGTTGATGAGTGATCACTATTGTCGCCGACGGGATAGATATCAGAATCAGATAACCTTGTTAAGTAACCAATGTTAAGTAAACATTATAACTTATCCTTACTCGCATAATGAATAATGATGAATAAGACAAAAGGCTTAGGGATACTAATTGTAGCAACATTCCTTTATATAGGATGGTTGAATCCATTAACTTCCGGACAAATGCACCAAATATTAAAACCTGCTTTAGGTCAGGGCATTGCTTACGCAATTAAGAGCCAACTCGTATCTTATGGTAGCATGAACACCGCCATCGCAAGTGGAAATAAGAACACCACGACTAGTGATAAAAACTTGCCATCCAATGCACTTCAATTGAGTGCTAACGAGAAGAAGGGAATCTACACATGGGCCAACAAGGAGGGTACGAATCCAATTCTAAACTTTAAACAAAATGCAGATAATGTCGTACAGTTAAAGAATCCAACTGACTCAGTACATCAGCTGATCATAACCTCGGCAGGAAAGCGAGTTGCGTCTAGTGGTGATATAAAACCTGGAAAATCAGGAGAACTCTCATTTGCAAATGTTAACCAAGGAGAAACTCTAGAATACCATTGTTTGTATCATCCAAGTACGATGAAAGGGACAATAACAATTTCTTCCTAATTTTTTCTTTAACAACTTAATATCTCAATTCCTATAGAATGATATCATAAGCATGTTATATACTAGATTGAGAGAAAGATGGAAATTCATTCTCTTGATTGGAGGATTGTGGCTCCTGTTCCTCTTTCCAATTCCTGTTTTACCCTTTTTGGGATATCACCTAGACAGAAATTCTCTAACTGCCCTGTACTTGGTTACTGTCATAGTATCAATACCATTTACATTGCTAGCGATATTTATGAATCATAAAAAGTGAATGAAAAATAGACATCAAGACCAGAAAGTTTGAAAAACTCAATTAAGTCTCAGCTAATCTTTATATGTATAACAATTAATTCTATTTAGCGTAGACAATTTGACAAAAATAGGTGATTTAATGACTGAAAAACTAGAGACTATTGAGACATCTTTATCTGCCCAAGAAGCAGCGATGAAAATGCGCGACAGAAATGTAAGTTCACTAGTAGTGATTGACGCTAACAGCAAAACAGTGGGCATAATAACAGAAAGAGATTTAGTAAGAAAGGTATGTGTTCATGATGCGAGCAGTAAAGATACCTCAGTACGAGATATAATGTCTGATGCTCTAGTCACAACTGATGCGATATCGGAAGTGGGAGTAGCAGCTGATATAATGATACAAAATCAAGTCAGACATTTGCTTGTAGTAAAGGATGAAGACATAAACAAACCATTAGGCATAATTACACCTAGTGACTTAGCACGTTATTTAAAAGAAAATTTGGATATTGATGATGTAAATGCTACAATAATTAAATCCTTAATAGAGACAGAAAAAGAGTAAGTATATAACCTTGTAAATTAATGGGCATAATTTAGAAAAATGTAGGCAACTAATAGTATTCAGACCTGAAATAGCGCACCTTATTATAATCAATTTTACTATCAATCTATGTTTAACTAAAAGCATTATGTGATTAAACCCGTTAGTAACCATTGTTGGTATTTAGAATTTTAAGAATTGATTACACGTTAAGAGAGAATATTATGACTAATTTTGCAAAGTAGAATTCAAATTTGGAATTTTTTACCTTTATCATTGATTTTAAATGTCACTTTCGCGTTAAGTATTAGTACAACTGGTCGGATCTTTTGGACTATGCTTGAAGTCCATTGTCTTCGATTCATTACCTCCGATCAGTTGTTGATTTGCAAAGTTTTCTAAATGGTTAATAAGTAATCTACGTTTTTCGTAATCTAATTCATTTTAAGGATAAAATGCAAATAATTTTAGAATGGACTTATCATTTATTTTTTATTCCCAAAGTTAGCCGAAATCATCCTTTGTTGGGATTAGTAAATTTAAATGAATGATCTGGTTTGACAGGAAAACTTGACAATTTGTCTTGATTGCAAACTGGACACAAGTTGTTAGTTCCAAGGATTTCATGCAGATATAATTTATTAACACAAGTTACATTCCAGAGACACTGATCACAAATTAGAAATATTTTTTCATTATCCTTTAGATTTTTAGCGTAACCCATAACCGTTTTGGTAGCCAATAATGATAACTTTACTTTTTCAGTTATTTAAATTTCGATTATTTATGTTAAGCTAAGTAAATTTCTATCTTCATAATATACCAGCTGTTGTTATGAATAACGCAAAATTGTAGGACCTTTAGGGAATATTGATTGATAAGCCTTAAAGTATTTCTTAAGTTATTTAAAAAAGAGGGGTTAAAAAAAAATATTAGCTTATTTTGAGTCACAGGATGATAATGTTAATTTAAACTCTTCTGGACTCTTGTAAATTCCACTTTGTTCGTAGCCTATTATTTTATCTCTACACGCAGAATATTGTTTCATCATACCTTGTGTGTACGATAGGCCTGCGTACATCAATAATACAATTGCCATTGTTATTGCTACTGATATCAGTAAGATAGATAAGGTCTTAGGTTCAATATGCTTTGAATTTGTAATGTGTTTTGTTCTTGAGAGCGGAGTATCTAGCATGATACTCATTTTAAAATCACCTTTTTGATCATTTTTGGATTCATAATTCATTATTGGTGAAACGACCACTTTAAGTCTAGTAAGACGTCTTTATTACTAATACCAAGCTTCTGATATTTTTAATGTTAGATTCTTATTTTTCTGTTTTTAATGTTGACTAGGCTTATCTTTAGTGGAATTAATTTTTGTAGTGGACATCACAATTTAGTACTCGTTGGCAAATAAGCCCAATGGATTATGATTGAATATTCGACCGGAAGATTAGTGGAAATTCAAAAACTAGAATTTTATAGATGTAAAATTGAGGAGCATTATTTTATGAGCCCATCCGGGAACCATATTGTTATCGATTCCTATCCAAACGTTGATACAATTTATAACTATTGCACTAGCATTTTTGTTACTAAGTGTGGTCATTTAATGACTTTGTATCAATAACAAATCGATAGCGAACGTCACTATTAACAACCCTTGGGTAAGCTTGATTGACGTTTTGAATTGGGATAAGCTCAATATCACTTGTAATGTTATATTTATTACAGAAATCAAGCATATCCTGGGTCTCACGTATTCCTCCGATAACAGACCCTGCAAGATTGCGACGAGGATTAATTAGCGATGATGCGCCAAGTAGCGTTTCCTTCTCGGGAATCCCTACTACGACCATAGTCCCGTCAAGGGCTAACAGATTCAGATAACGATTCCAATCAATTTCTACTGACAGTGTATTGATGATCAGATCAAAATAACCCTCCATATTCTTCAAATTGTCAGTTTCAGATGTGTTATAGAATTTATCTGCTCCCATCTTCTTGGCCTCATCGTGTTTTTTTTGTGAATGGCTTAACACGCTGACATCGGCATTTAAAGCATGTGCTATTTTTACTCCCATGTGACCCAATCCACCCAGACCTACTATACCAACTTTCTTTCCGGGACCTGCTTTCCAATGCATGAGAGGAGAATACATAGTGATACCAGCACAGAGGAGCGGCGCTGCACGATGCATAGGAAGCTTGTCAGGAATCTGAAGTACGTAATTTTGATCTACTACGATTTTGTTGGAATAACCTCCTTGAGTTCTAGTTTTTCCATCTTTTTCAACTCCATTGTATGTCAAGTTTGGCCCCTCCACGCAATACTGTTCCATACCTTCAAGACAAGGGGTGCATTTTCGACAAGAGTCCACAAAACAACCAACGCCCACTCTGTCATCCACTTTGTAGTGTTCCACTTTTTTTCCAACTGCCGTAACTATACCTGTGATCTCATGACCTGGAACCATAGGATATGTTGACCTTCCTCCCCACTCATCATTCACTTGGTGTATGTCTGTATGGCAGATCCCACAATATTGAATGTCAATTACCACATCATTCTCTCCAGGATTCCTTCTTTCAAAAGTGTATGGGCCAAGCGACGCTTTAGCCTGCTCAGCTGCATATCCGTGAACCTTGATCATATTCTTGTCAAAATTAAAGCCCAGTTAAGAACGTAATGAGAAGAGTACATGGATTCGCAAGGATATACTCTAAAAGAACATTCTATGTAATATTATTGGTCAATTTAACATTTGACTGTCCTTCATACTATCAAATTCCATCCTGAACGCTTCCAATGTTTCCTCATCAAGAATACGGAACTCTACAGTTTGAAGAGAACTAGCTCTTGGCTTCGAGCTGGAGTTTGTAATAAACCTTATTGATTCATTAACCAATATCTTTGCACATCTATCTTTAGGAAAACCAAATATTCCCGAGCTTATGGCAGGAATAGATATACTTTTGAATCCATTTGCTTGAGCAAGTATTAAAGCATTTTTCATAGCTGATCTTAGCTTTTGATCCTCTTTTCCTTCACCAATTTTTGGTCCTACTGCGTGAACAACTGCTTTACATGGCAAGGTTCCAGAACCTGTTATAACAGCGTTACCAACTGGGACAACACCTATTTTGTCACTGTCCTCTTGGATTATTTTTCCCCCTTTTCTTACAATGGCAGCCGCTAGTCCTCCTCCGTGTCTCAAATAAGAATTTGCAGCATTTACTATTACATCTACGTTTCTTTCCGTAATATCGCCTCTAACTAGTCTAATTATTTTTCCCTTAATTGAAATTTGAGATATTATTTCTTTCAAATATTTTTAACCACCCCTACTTATTTGGACGATTTATTATTTATTCTTATATTTTGCAAATTGTATATAATGGTAACAAACTTAGTTTAAGTACTAAAGCAGGTTACTATTTCACAAACTCTAATTAACTTGTTACTATAACTTGATGCTATATTTTATTTGTAATCTTTGATTTAAAGAACTTTAGTGTTGAATTGTTCAATTCCCTAAAATGTATTATAAAATGACTTACTCCCAAGTCGATATATTCACTCAAACCTTTAATTATCTTTTCAGGAGTTCCTATCAAATTACCGCCTGCGAGAGGATATCATAATCTGCTGTAAGTGTTAATCTACTTCACTGTCAACACTGGACAATGCGCATGTCTCACAACATCTGAGGCAACGCTACCAAGCACTA
>JAATVL010000188.1 GCA_014523525.1 Nitrososphaerales archaeon TH703
AATATGACAAATATGAATTTTGTACATTTTCAATGTACGGAACCCATAAGGATTGCAGTGAATGGATAACCTCTTTTTGTGAATCTAGAAAACTATCTGCAATATCTTTTGATGCTTGAATGGTCTCCTCTTGATATTCGTTAACGGCTTTTGTAAACCGTGGAATTTCCTTTAATGCCTCATCTGTTGACTTTTTAACTGTTGATTTTGTTTCGTCGAGAGCGATATTGATTGTTTCTATATTTTTTACTTCTTTATTTGATGCCATGTTATTATATTAGACACAATGGCATATATATGTTGGTAATAATTGGTATTTATTACCATTATAATCCCCACAGTGACTGCATTTATCTTCTTTACCAATATGCTTATTCCAGACAACCAGTGTTACTAGAGATCTTTTTTTGCTTTATGGCTTGACTAGGATATTTCGGATATGCAGATTAAACGACCGCAATTAATAGACTAGGTCAACTTACTTTATTGACGGATTTTTCCAAGGACCCGGGAAGTCAAAATGTCAACAAATTTGGAACAATTTTTGTCAAACTTCTCGCGGTTAGGTTCGGTTAAATCAATTGTGAAAGTATGCAACTTAACTCCCCATCTGAGTTCTGTAATAACGTAATCGTGGAAACTTCCAGCATAAATCAGTCCACAATTTGAAACGTTATAAGCGTCACAATATAGATTCATTTGGGCGAGATCCGTATGTTCAGGATCATTAGTTATTCTCTTGTATTTTGTATCCAAAACTATTATTCGCCGTCCATGGTAAGATACTAAAATATCTCCACGAACCTTCCGCCCGCCATTTTTTTCAATATATTCATAGTCTAGAGGACGAATAAGATAACTGTTTAATCTTTTTGCCAATAAATTAGCGACAAATTTTTCGAAAAGTCTGTTCATATCTATGAGAAAGGAGTTTGTGGTCCGATCTCCAATTGCATCCAAGTTTAATGACGTATCCAAAAGAAAAATCACTGATAAAAGTGCCGTGATTCTTTTTCGGGGTTTTGTTACTGTTACGTAGTGTATTTAACTATAAGTATTATAAAGTGATAAGGGAAGAAAAGACTATGGCGAAAGGAAGAGGATAATGACAATTGAAAACGATTATCTCCTATAATACAAAGGACATAAAAACTGAAGGTTCGCTTGAAGATCTAGGAAATGGCTACAATACGTGGATAGACCTAGTGTCTCCTGAACGTGAGGAATTTCTCAGTTTGGCGAATAAATTCAAATTAAATAAAGATGCTGTAGAGACATACTTGAATAATTCCAAGAATCCAGAAATTCGTATGTTAGATAACCATACCTTCACCATAATGTCAGAGTTGAAAAATAAGGATCCAGAAACTCTTGTCATTGAACCAATATACTTCTTTCTAGGAAGACACTGGCTTATTACTATCCACTCACAAGATCTCAATCTCAAAGAACTAGTAGAAAGACTATTGAAGGTAAAAAATGAGAAAATTAAAGAATCTCAAATTGATGCACTATATTACAATATATTGGCTGAGATAGTTACCAAATATGAGCAACTTTTAACTGCGCTGGAATTGTCAGTAAATGAGTATCAAAGGCAATCATTTGTCAGACCATTGCCATCAATATTTGAACGGATTGAGATATTATCTAGAGAGACAATAATTCTGAGAAGACATTTTTGGCGTGTTAGAAACGTGATAAAGTTTCTAGTTCATAATGAACAAGACAAGGAAGAAATCAAATACATAGAAATGGTAAATGATGACATTTCTCAATTAATTGATTTCGTCGAGTCATTCCAAGATACCATTAATTCGATTCGAGAATTATATGTTGCAAAAGTATCGCTCCAAATTAATGATACCATGCGAATTCTGACTATTTTTACAGTGATAATACTTCCTCTGACTCTTATAGCGGGTATATATGGTATGAATGGTGTCGATCTTCAAAACCTTGGAACTTTACCAACTGGATTTTTTGCAGTAATTGCTATAATGGTTGTTATTGCTATCGGATTGCTCCTCTTCTTTATCAAAAAGCAATGGTTGTTATCAAAAGTGAGTAACGAGGGAGTAGGTTCGCACTATGAACAAACACACGAGCAGAAAAACCACGATTTCAAACAAGACCACTGAGTACTGCTCAGATCTTCATTTTCAGAACTATATTTCCTTGTCTTAGCATGTTCTTTTGTCACCTTTGTGAAGCTTATTGTTATGAGATAAATAAATGAAATTTTCACGTTCATCGCTTATTTTAGATCGAACTTTCGCTTTAATATTCTACAACTGGTAGGAGGAAAGAATGGTAGAGCGTTATTTAGATGAACTCCGAGTATTTGAATTTGTCTAAAATAAGCCGCTTCAGACATGAGTCTTAATATTTGAAAGTAATCTTACCAGTCGTTTAGCCATAAATCGACTATCATATTCCGATTCTCTTAATATCCAAATAATTGTAGAGGCTGTGTAGACTGGCAGAAAGTCACCAAGAAAAGGTATGAATTCAGCGAGATTCATTATTAATGAAACCTTACTTTTAGTTACAGAGTATAGCATACTCATTACAATTAAATCAAATACGTCTCCTATGATCGGCATGACGAGCAGCGGTGCCGCAGTATAGTCTAGCAGATCGGCCACTATCGAAATTGTAAGTGCCAGTGCCATTCTTACTTTTGGAAAAATACTCCTAAGAATCCTACTCGGTATCTCGTTTAATGTATTCAATGTAAAAAGTCGACATTCAAAATAATTTATACTTTTTTTATTTAATCATATTTTACTTTTAGTTGTTTGCTTGTTATGTGATATAGGATAATTGTCTTTTAATTTCTTCTTTGCTGTTAGTTTCTGCTGTACTTTCATCAAGTGCCTTAACCATGTCATCTAAAAATGCTTTTAATGCCGCTCTATGTTCTTTATTATTATAATATTTATTGATCATTACGGCCTTGGTTTCTTTGTCTTCTATCCATCC
Organism: Nitrososphaerales archaeon TH703; assembly: GCA_014523525.1. Lineage (GTDB taxonomy): Archaea > Thermoproteota > Nitrososphaeria > Nitrososphaerales > Nitrososphaeraceae > TA-21. The sequence continues at coordinate 2,986 of JAATVL010000188.1, forward strand.
AAATATTTTATTTAATACATCTAACTTCAATTGTTCTTGTTTGTCGTTGTTATTATTATCTGTAGACATTTTCTATTTAATATTATATCCTTTAATACTTAATCTTGGGGCAATGGATAATAAGATTCCTAAATAGGTACGAAAGATAAAACCATAAACAAAGGTGATTTATTTTTAAATCATTTTTTATTCCTTCCATAAACTTGTCTAAACTCTTCAAGTCTCAAGAATTCTTCGGGTCTTGCGCCACTTTCATACATGCATCCGATGAAGGCCTTTTTTTGAATTGAGGGTGCGTACTCAACTAGCCTTTCAATTTCTTCCTCCTCCAAATATTCTGCAGTATCCAAAGTCTTTTGGCTATCACATATTTCCTTGCTAACTTTTACAGAAAGCCACTTCACAGTGTCTGGATAATATTCATTATTACCGTACACTATTTTATAAAAAGACTTCAAGATTACCCTGGATTCTTCATGACTGGATCTTTTGTATTTTGTATTTTTTTGCCTTCATCCATTCCAAGAGTTCTTTTATTTCTGATATTGAACAATAACGAAAAGGTTTAGATAGTTTCTTTCTTAACATCAAGATAGCAGTCAAATATCTTATAATCCAAAGTGCCGATTTCTCTGTGTCCTTCAGGTGTTCCACTAGTTTTAATACGTCCGATCTATCGGGTTCTTGAAGTTCCGTATTAACTTTTTCAATCCTTGATTCAAGTCGGTTTGCTCTGTTGTACAAATCACGCAAATTATTGTCTGATATATTTATTCCATTGGAAGGAGATAAATACACCGTGGTGTACTCATTTGAAATCTTTTCTCGTTTTGGAATTTGAACCGAGGATTCAATGGACTGGGTGGGATTTGAACCTTGCTGGTAAGCGGGTTCAATTACTTTTCCTAGAATGGGACCAAGGTTTTGCGAATTGCCT
>JAATVL010000189.1 GCA_014523525.1 Nitrososphaerales archaeon TH703
TCCAGTATGACCGCCTACAATCGAAAGCGCATATTTTGATTCTCAGGAGGTATCGTGGAGTAATTAGGGACAGGAAGAAATATGAATTTGAGTTAGTTGGTGATAACTCTTTTTCTACTTTTCTGTCACAATATTATAATTCCAAGTCATCAGTGCCACGATTTATCTATGTTAACGAAGAACCGGATTCAAAGCAAGTACTTGAAAAGTCCTTAGAAAGGATTGCCTCACATAGAGTGAACATAATAAAAATATCTAACAGAACCGATGTTGAAAGAAAACAATTGATGAACCTAATTGTTAGAAATTTATCAACGTATATATCAAAAGGTTATGAACCTGCCTTATTTGAGCTAAAAAGAATGCTGAATCTTAAGTCACTACCCAATATTATTGATTGCTTTGATATTTCAAATCTTGGTTTATCAATAGCTGTTGGTTCGTGTATTAGGTTTGTTAATGGGATTCCTGAAAAATCATATTACAGAAAATTTAAAATAAAAACCATAAGAGATCAAAATGATTTCGCAATGATAGCCGAGATTGTAGGTCGCAGATACTCAAAAGAAGATAGACTGAATTTACCTGATTTGGTATTAATTGACGGTGGAAAAGGTCAGCTTCACGCTGCACTTAATGCCCTATCAAAATTAAGTATAAAGATCCCCTGCATATCAATTGCAAAAGAAAGAGAAGAAATATTTGTACAATTTTCTAATTCTCCAATAGTAATCCCAAAGAGTAACCAATCACTTAAAATATTACAATACCTAAGAGACGAAGCTCATAGGTTTGGACTTACTTACAATGTAAAGTTGCGCGATCTGAAATAAATTGCATATACGTGGGCGAGCATAAAGATGAAGGGATTATAAAATTTTAAGTTCCTATGCTAAAATTTGAATTGTTTTTTCAAATGCAAATACTTCGATGTTTACCAACCTTGCACTACTTACCCTCTAACAGCTCCGAGAGTCAAACCTCTAATCATCCTCTTTTGGGAAATTAACATCAAAACGACAACAGGAATGAGTGCAATGTTTATTCCTGCAGTCAGGTAACCCCAGTCTATTCTGTAAAGTGAAATGAACTGGTATAAGGCAACTTGAAAAACCATGACATCAGGTTTGTTAGACAGAACAATAGGTAACACAAATTCATTCCATGAAAATCTGAACGATAAGATGGCTGCTATCAGAAATCCTGGAATGGACATGGGCACAATGATGTGCCAGAGAGCCCTTAATTTTGAGCAACCATCAATTAGTGCTGCTTCTTCGAGCTCCTTGGGAATTGTTTCGAAATAATTCTTTAGTAGAAAAATGTTGAGTGGTATAATAAGGATTTGAAATGTCAATACGAGTGCAAGAAGAGAATTTAAAAGTCCAACATTAGCTAGCATTATGTATAGTGGTATAATGTTTATGACTACCGGGATCATGAATAATCCCAATATTGTGCTCATCAGCAAGTTTTTTCCCTTAAATTCAAACCTTGCAAAGGCATAGGCTCCAAGTGCGCTTACAGCTACGCTCAATCCAGTACCTCCAATACTTACTAACAGACTGTTGAAAAGGCTTGTCACTAGATTTGGATTCGTAAGGACAAAGAGATAATTATCCAACGTAGGTGCATCTGGCAAGAGTTTTGGAGGAAAGCTAATTGCCTCTTGATTTGGTTTGAAGGATGTTGAGAGTACCCATATGAGAGGAGCCAAAGTAATAAAGAGATAAACTGCAATAACGGAGTATATTAGAGTCTTTTCAATTAGGATCATTTTATCACCCTGTGTATTAATGATTGAAAGTCGAGTTCAAGCCATCGCCGCCAATTTGGATTCAGATTTGGTATTCTAGGTTTCTTACATTTGTCTAATTTCAACTGTTCTCTCTCTTCTCCTGAAAAGTCTGATATACGAATATGCTAGAACCAAGTTCATACCTATCAAAAGGAATCCTGCAGCAGCGCCCTTTGACAATAGTCCAAACTCAAAAGCTTGTCTGTACATATATAGGGATGAAGTAGTGCTTGAGAATAGTGGTCCCCCGTTTGTCATGACAAGAATTAGATCAAAGAAATTTACCGACCACATAGTTATAAGTATAAGATTTATGATAATAAACGGTTTTAGTAAGGGCAGTGTTATGTAGAAAAAACTTTTAATTTTTGTTGCGCCATCTATGCGTGCTGCTTCATAAACTACGGGACTTATCGAAAAGAGTCCTGCTGTTAAAAATATCACGGTAAATGGAGCCCCATGCCACATGTTTGCAATAACCAATGTCCATACTACCACCCCTGGATCTGACAACCAAGCAACAGGGTTTAATCCCATCTGTTCAAGACCGTAATTTAAAACTCCAAAACTATCACTAAAAATGAACTTAAATGAAAAACCAGTTATGACTGCAGAAACTGTCCATGGTATTATGAACAAGGCACGAAACGCATTGGACCCCCATATTTGTTGATTCAATACTACTGCAAGGACCATTCCAACAAAAAACTGAAGAGCCACTGACCCTCCTACAAATAATAGGCTTACCTGAAGCGACATATGAAAATCAGGGTCACTTAAAAGGTTTGAGAAATTCTTGAATCCGACATACTTCCATTCCCCCAGAATTGTAGTTAGAGATACATTGTGCATTGATATGTATATGTTCCAGATAAGTGGAAACAGAAGAAACCCAACTAGTATCGAAAGAGCTGGTACTAGAAGTAAATATGGCTGTAAGCTCCCAGCTCTTGCCTCCAGCGTGAGTTTCATTTGATTAATACGGTAAAATAAAAAGATCTTGTACTTGAAGGTGGCAGCTAAGACCAACCAAGTACTTCTGCAGATTTTTTGGCAGCATCGTCTAACGCTTGTTTTGGTTCCTTCACACCAAGATAAACTTCATCAATCGCCTGTCTGATGTTATCGGCTATCTGTGGGTATTCTGCAATGCTCGGTCTACTATGCCCTATAGATAGCATTGATATGAGCTCTTTATAATATGGTATTGTAGCATTAAGCTGAGTCGAATACGTTCCTTCGGCTATTGGTTTTTGAGTTGGAAGATATGCATAATTCGCTAACATGGGCGCAAGCACATCTGGCTGTATCATTATTGTAAGCAATTCCCAAGAAAGAGCTTTATTTGTAGAAGTTACAGGAATCCCGAGCATCCATCCGCCCATCATTGTGGCACTAGTGTCACCTTCTTTTGGAACTGGAAACATGGGAATCATACCAACACTCTTATTAAAATTCTTCGATTCGTTACGGGGAAAATGTCCTAGTAACCAAGAGCCTTCCAACATCACTGCAAATTTCTTGTCTGCAAACTCCTTACCCCAGAAGTGATTTATCTGAGGTTTTATACCCGCCTTTACTTGATCACTCAAAAACTCGAGAGCTTGCACACCTTCTGTACTGTTGTAAGCAGGAAACCAGTAGGTTCCCTTCTGTGGATGTCCGCTTTTTTGCTTGACTATTTCACCACCAAGCATCCATAGATATGGGTACCACATATCTGGAGAGTGGCTAGCGCCGACAAGGTGCATTGCTTGAATTCCCTTGTCTTTAGTCGAGTTTTCCAACTTCTTAGCTGCTTCTATATAGCCATTCCATGTTCTCAGAGAGTCAGGGCTCACACCACTTTGATTTAATAGATCCTTCCAATACCACATAGCCCTTACATCAGTCCATGCCCAAATTCCATATACTTTACCATTATAGATACCTCCATCCCAATTAGTTTTGAACCATTCAGAAGATCTGTTCCATGACTGTGTCAAATTTGAAAGATCTGAAAGAAACTTTCCTTCAGCAAATTCACCAAGCCATATCTGATCAATTGAAATAAGATCAATTGGAGTTCTTCCTGCCATTGCAGTCAGAATCTGTTTTCTTGTATCTGCGTATGGTAACACCCGATAGTCAATATCTATCTTCATATCTGGATGTCTTTCTCGTAGTTTTGTTAACGCATCAGCAAACAAACTATCCCACCTTTCCTTTGGCTCTGCCACTATAGCTGTTAGTGTGACCTGTTTAGGTTGTTGTGCGTGCACCATTGTAAATGGAGTCAAGCTCGTCGCAACCAAAATGAGAGACACTAACCCTATTACTAAAATGAGTTTAAAATCCTTAAAGATGTATTCGTGAGGCGTATTTGTGGAAGATTCCTTCTTTGTAACAGGAAGATAGTCTCCGAGAGAATTAGAATTGCTCATTGTTCATAATTAGAATGTAATGCTTTTAAGCATTGGCCAATTTGTGTGTCCTTAAATGATATTGAATCCTATATCTTACCACACTGTTAATATAAAACTTCTAAAAGCTTGAAGAATCATTACAATGAATATATGCAGGTACCAAAATGATCGATTGTTATTTAGTGATTCAATTTTCATCTCAGCATTTTGCAAACAATCCAGTATCAGTTATGAGCCATAGTATGAGAAATTAAAATTAATATGACATGCAAATCAAAACAACTCAAGTAGAGGTGAATTATTTTGACAACACTCAGCATAAGAAATCTAACCAAGAGATATGGGAATTTAACTGCATTAGAAAATTTTTCCCTGGAAATACACTCAGGTGAGTTTATGGTACTCCTTGGCCCTTCTGGGTGTGGAAAGACTACGGTATTAAGATGTATCGCTGGTCTGACCGGTATTACTAATGGAGAGATCTATATTGGAGGTGAATTAGTGAATAAACTTCCACCAAAAGATCGTGATGTTGCCATGGTATTTCAAAATTATTCTCTTTATCCTCATATGAACGTCTATGATAATATTGCTTTTCCATTAAAGATGAGAAAGACCGAAAGAAATCAGATAAATGAAAGAGTCCAAAACATTGCAAATCTTCTTAACATAAGTAATCTACTCAAAAGGAAACCTAAGGAAATCAGCGGAGGTCAAATGCAGAGGGTGGCACTAGGTAGGGCCCTGGTGCGTGAGCCAAAAATCTTTTTGATGGATGAACCTCTAAGCAACCTTGATGCTAAATTACGTACAGATATGAGGGTTGAGATAAAAAAATTGCAGAAAAAAGTAGGGATCACTACGCTCTACATCACACATGACCAGATTGAAGCAATGAGCATGGCCGACAATATTGGGATTATGGATGCCGGAAAACTGCTTCAGCTTGATGCTCCACAAAAAGTATACAATGAGCCTACCAATCTATTTGTAGCGGGTTTTATAGGCATTCCTCCTATGAATTTCTTGCAATTTGAGATAGTTAGAGAGAAATCTATGTTTCTTAAACTAGTAACTGGCAGTGCTCACGAACATAATAATAAATTCATGATAAAAATCCCGGACGGACTCTCGGCAACTATATCCAATATTAGGGACGACGCGCTTATCCTGGGTATAAGACCAAAAGATATTACAGTGTTGAGTAAGGATGAAGAATTCGATGGTTTCAAGCTAAAGGGAGAGGTAACATTTATCGAACTGCTTGGTGATGACTCAATAGCAGAAGTAAGACTAGGTCAAAACTCGCTAAAAATATCTAATGTAGCCTCCAGAATAGACAATCTAATTATTGGGAAAGAAGCCGTAATAGGCATAAAATATAGCAAATTATACTTGTTTAGGAATTCAGGTGAGAGGATGAATTCTTCAATAACATCCTCATCAGCTTGATGTGGACTCCTAATAGACAAATGTTTCTACGAAGGTATATCTGTGAAGGGCCGAATATCATTAACAGAAACCATGCAGAGCCAATGTTAGGTATAATCTTGCAAAAGCAAATCTTTCCTTGCATCGGAACTTTGCATTATTAAATCTTTTTTGTTACCATGAAAAGAAATTCTTAATAATGACAAATTGATGCTTAGAATGATCTGTTAGATGATGATGAAAGTGTATAAAATCTCTGCAGTAACATTATTAATCAAAGATATGGAAAGATCTTGTAATTTTTATTCTAAAATACCAGGTTTTAAGCTGGTCTACGGTGGATCTCCTCCTGATCCCTTTACTTCATACGAAATTGGCGATAATACATCTGTCTATTTAAATCTGGAATTGTTTAAGACATCCACAATTAGCCTAGAGCGTGAAACAAAAAACTTTGGAAAAATAATTTTTCACACAGAGAACGTTGACAAATTATATTCTTATTTTAAGAACGATCGAGTGATTTCACAACTCATATTTTTTGAAAATGAACCATCAGATGCTTCATGGGGCGAGAGGTATTTCCACGTACGTGACCCAGATGGATATCTGCTTTCATTCGCAAAGTCAATAAAGAATAAAAAGGTATTCTGACATGATATGATGTACTTTACTAATTTATTTTTACTTTAATTGATCTAGTATTAATACTAATGGTAAATCTATTTTTATACAATTTACCACCAAAATAAAATAATGTATAAATCCTACTCTATTAAATTACGTACTAATTCACATGACTTTTTCTATATGGTCCCCGAGTTCTTTTTCGCGCCTTCTCTTCTTCCGACTTTTTTCTTAATAATTCAGTTTCTTCTTCGAGCGAGTTCTTACTAGATGATCCGTTTTCATTTTTCTTTGTGCTGCAATCGTTGTTTTGGCCGTGAGATCCCCTGAGCTTACTTTGTCTTGTCACATTAATGTAAATGCGAAATACATTAATAATGTTTCCAATATTTGGCAATAAATAGACACTATTAGTAA
>JAATVL010000190.1 GCA_014523525.1 Nitrososphaerales archaeon TH703
TCTATTAACTTAATTAGCTCTTCGCTCCCTATGTCGTTATCTATTGTTACGTAATAAGATCCTCCTGACTGCAAGGGGAAGGTCAATGTTACTACCTTCTTATTTACTGTAAGTGTGTATAATGTGGGACCCAATGCTGAATCAAATGCTTTCCTCAGCTGATTACGAGTAGCATCAATAAAATGTTCATTGATTGCTTGTTCTACATTGAGTAATGGTATGAGACCGGGGCGTAACTGTCCCACAACTGTCCTACCAAAATTATTTATCATACCAACATAACGAATTCTTTGTGATAATAAGAGCAAATTGTGACATTTTTCTTTTTTCTTGATAGAGTCCTCTCGGGTAAGTTGATTGTGTTCTTTTTTTTCCATAATTAAGTAAACCAATTTTGCTAGATATATTTTTTAATGTTTTTAAAAAGGATCAATAAGTTTTAATGGTCATTCCAATAGATTACAAGAATATATCCAAAATGAAAAAAAACACGATATATAGCTTGATAGCAATAGCCGTTATTATAGGAGGAGGTCTATTTTGTATACACACATTTTTTGGATCTTTTAATCCCTTTTATGTAGTGGTTAGTGGAAGTATGATTCCAACAATAAACATAGGCGATATAGTAATTATTAAGAATAACTCATTTGATACTTCATTCAATAATCTTAAAATCGGTGACATTATTGTCTTCAGAGCTGCAGAGGCTAAAACAGATGATGGAAAACCCAAGGTAATAGTACATAGGATATCGGATATTGGAACTTTTTTTGAGAAAAAAGCTGTAAAAACAAAAGGTGATGCAAATCCATATTCTATTCCTGGCATAGACTTTCCAATATTTATGGAAAACTATGTGGGAAAAGTAGTATATGTAATTCCGAAAATAGGAACGATTTCAATGATTATAACTCCTCCGATAAACTACATCATTATGGCAATAATAATTGGATTGTTAATTTATTCCATTAGACCAAAAAAAGTAGAACACGAGAATGAAACAGTGTGAATTGGGTTTCAAATAAGAATGTAAACCCAACCATCTCTTATTTCGATGCTATATGTTTTAAGAGGTTCTTCAGCCGGTAAATTCTCGGGCATTCCACTTTCTAAATTGAACTTAGACAAGTGTAATGGACAGGTAACAGTAATTTCATCTTCATTTACAAATCCTGTAGAAAGATCAGCATATGCATGAGTACATATCCTATCAGTTGCATAGATTTTATTATTTACCTTAGATATTAGAATTTTTTTCTCATTATAATCAAAGTCTATCATGTCACCATTATTCACAGTTTTTGCATCACATGCCTTGATCCATGAATCCAAAATAAATCACATTTAGTAAACTAATTCTATCTATACTTATAATGTTTCTCGAATATATCTTCTGTCTCACGGTATCTAGATTTCTCAACTTCAAGAAGATACTCCATTGCTTCATCAGTTTTGAGCAGTAATGGTTTTCCAAGCCACTTATTTTCTATTAGATAATTGATCCAAGCTCTAATAGTGGGACCCATTTTACGAGATAAAGGTTCTAAGAACCCACTTACGATTTCTCTTTTTGCCTCTTCGTTACTAAGTCCTCTGGACATAAGATAGAAAATTTGATTTTCATCTATTTGCGCAACAGATGCAGCATGAGTGGCCCTAACTTCATTAGTCTCAATTTCAAGACCGGGTATTGTATCTGATTTTGCACCCTTATCCAACAATATAGCATGTCCTGCGAGGAACGATTCTGCAGATTTTCCACTTTTATCAATTTTTATCATGCCCTTAAAAAGAGATTTCGATTTATCTTTCATTACTGATTTTGATAACACTCTCCCTCTTGTGTTGGGCCCATAGTGAATCAGATTTGATGTTACATCAAATGATTGATCATTAGTACCAAAAATTATTTCCACATCTTCAGCAGTTGCACCTTCACCTTTCATAATATTGTCAATTTTATATCTTGAAAGCTGCCCTCCGAAAAGTCCCATATACCATGACATTTTCGCATCCTTTTCAATGAACGCTTTTCTATTTGAAAAATTAACCGAGTTTTTTTCATTCATTGCTTGCAATGTTACGACTTCCAACCCTGAATTCGATCCAACATAGCATTCTAATAACTCAAACAGTGATTGTTGAATTTTGTCATCAAATTGCTTGTTGCTATATATTTCTTGGACTATACTGGCTTTTGAATTTGAATCAGCAATTACAATATTTCTTGTTATGGATGATGTCCCATCTGGTGCGAGAACGTCAATTATTCTTATTGAATCATCAATGATAATATTTCTCGGTATATATACAAAAATACCAGAGTCAAAACAAGACAATTCTAGAGCAAGAAACTTATCTTCAGAATAGTTAAGTTGATTTGAATTCATTCTCTCCCTAATAATATTTCCGTGATCCCTTATTGCACTCTTAAGGTCTGAGATAACAACTCCTTGTTTTAATAGTTTATCTGAAACATTAGAATGAACAATTGACGAGCCTATTTTTAAGATACTCGTTTCCTTTTTTAGCTCTCTTATTCTTTCGTTAATATAATCTTCTGGTATGTAAGACTTGGTCTCTTGTGAAAGATAAACCCGATCTGGATAGAGGAGATTGGCATCAGAATATTTTTTGTATAGTGGCGAAACTTCATGTGGTAGAGACGAATAGTTAGAAAATGCATTATTCCTTATTTCCATCAACCACTCCGGTTCTGAATTCATATTGCTTTTTTCTTTTACATATTTATCATCCAGTGACGATAGGGAAATAAGATTAGTTGTCATAAAATTGAGAATAAATATGATTACACATATTATCTATCTTTCTATTTGTTTGATCCTTCTAATTTCTTACTGTCTTTTTGCGTTAAAAACTTATCATTTTATCTGCTTCTATATAAAACTAATAAAAATTGAATTGGCTCATTGGGCCAAGGTTTAGGAGAGTCTGTGAGCAATAAATACTAATTGGAACCCACGACTACTTTCGTCAAAACAGATAAAAGATTGACTAAAACTTTTTCTACTGATGATTAAAAAAAATATTATTCTTTTTGGGTCTTTAATTATGCTAATCTTTCCTACTTTTGCTCTTATTACAAATTTTAACGACAACAATATTTCTCATGCATTTTACGTAAGGGCGAGACCTGAGAGTAGTGGACAGATATTAATTGACCCTTCTTTGAAAATTGAACTAATATTTAGGGATGGACTCAAGGGGCCAACAACTAGCATGGCATTTCTTGGGCCAAATGATATTCTTGTTCTAGAGAAAAACACAGGTAAAGTCCAGAGAATCTTAAATGGAAATCTTCAGGAAAAGCCATTACTTCAGGCGAAAGTGGCAACAGAAGTAGAACTGGGAATGTTGGGGATAGCAATATCAAAGAGTCAAGAAGGAAAGACCTTTGTCTTTCTATATTATAGTGAGGCTAATAGTTCAGGAGTTGTCATGGGTAACAGATTATACAGGTATGAACTTGTTGAAGACAGACTTGTAAAACCACTCTTGCTTCTGAACTTGCCTGCAACATCGCCAATACTGGGACATGAAAACAACCATAATGGAGGAAAAGTAGTGATAGGTCCTGATAATAATGTCTATCTTGTTGTAGGGGATGTAGGCGGCAGAATGGGTAACATTCAGAATATTATGAGAGGTAATTCCCCAGATGGAACAAGTGGGATACTAAGAGTCACACAAGATGGTAAATCCGTGGATAATGGAACATTCGGAAATTCAGTTCCTAACACGCTATATTACGCATATGGGATTCGCAATAGCTTTGGATTTGACTTTGATCCTATTACTGGTAACCTATGGGATAGTGAAAATGGTGGAATTGATAAGGATGAAATTAATTATGTCTATCCTGGCTTCAATAGTGGCTGGAGAAAAGCCATGGGTATGGCTTTGTCTAGATTTGATCCTCAAGTGGATTTATACAATTATGCGGGAAAAGGCGAATATAGCGATCCTGAATTTGTATGGAAACAAACTGTTGCTCCAACTGCTCTCAAATTCTTGAATTCATCCAGACTAGGCTCACAATATGAAAACACAATATTTGTTGGTGATGTAAAGACCGGCAACATATATAATTTCAAACTTGATACAGACAGAAAACAATTACTTTTGAAACCACCGTTAGATGACAAAGTTGCCGATACTCCTGACGAAGTTCAAAGCGTAGTTTTTGGACAAGGGTTTGGAGTAATAACAGACATACAAGTTGGACCAGATGGCTATCTTTACATTCTAGGAATCAATGGGAGCATCTACAGGATAGTCCCAGTGTAAGAATACGGTTGAATAAAATCTGACGTTAGTGGTTATTGAGGATAGTCTACTTATTTCTTAACTTAAAATATGGCTTGGAATATAATAATTGTTGATGACCTCAGCAGGTGGTTTCATAAAAGCTATTGAATCAGGATCAAAGCATCTCCTTATCAAGAGATTTACTTTGAGATATCCAGAAAAGAAACTAAAGTTTGTTGGTGATGGATACCAATTTGATCCAAAGAGAGGCGTTGGTATTGCAGGTTCTAGAGGACGGCATATTCTATATCATGATAAATGTACTGGTTGTCAGCTTTGCGCAATTGCATGTGAGGGAATTGCTGAAGCAATAGGGATGGTAAAAGTAGATGAACAATGGAAACATAACAAGAAATCCATTATGCCACAAATTGATTACGGAAAATGTGTGTTCTGCGGTCTGTGTGTTGATGCATGTCCTTTTTATGCACTGTATATGACAAATGATTATGAATTATCATCATTTACAAAGGAGCATCTGATATATACTCCTTCACAGCTGGGTATCAAGCCAAAGTATGATGGTGATGTAGAATTACAGATTGGCACCAGGGGTGCAGATCATGGTTGACGCGTATTTTGTGGGAATTGCGATTCTCACAATAGGAACGTCTATTTTAGCGCTGGAGAGCAAAGAGCTTATTTATGGTGCTATAGCTCTTGCCATTTCTTTGTTGGGAATTGCAGGCTTTTTCCTACTGCTAGATTCTCCTTTTGTTGCAATGTTCCAGATTACAGTATACGTTGGTGCAGTAGCCGTACTGGTTATATTTACAGTTATGCTCGTTAGAACTCAAGATCTATTTACAATAAAAGACGATAAGGGTAGAAAGGTAGGAGGAATTATACTGATGCTTCTGTTGTTGGGTGGAATTGGTGCAATTTTCCTTGTATCTGGAATAAACAATCCTATGTTTGGTAAACCAGATTCAAAACCGATAGATATTGTAGAAATTGGTAAATCCATGCTTACATATTATTCGCCTGCCCTTATAGTATTGGGATTAACATTGGCGGGTGCTGTGATTGGAGCGTTGGCACTAGCAAGAAGAGAGGGTTTATTAAAAGAAAATGAA
>JAATVL010000191.1 GCA_014523525.1 Nitrososphaerales archaeon TH703
AACCGATATAGCTTTGAAAATCTAAATTATATTTCAATATTTAATAGATTAGCTTAGTTTCTAGGATTGGAAGTAAGCTATTCAATATTAAACCTAAATTAAATTTAGATAATATTTCAAAAAAACAATGAATTAGATTAAAAAAAAATATTAAAAAACATATATTTTATTGGTTATTATATCAGTAGAGGCCACATTATAGAATTATTGTAATATATATACTTATTTATGACCAATTTACGCTTGAACTAATGAACAAGAAACAACCAGTGAAAACCATCTTTCTTCTGGCATCGATGTTGACTTTGACGTTTGGAGTCTTATTTGCTGCGACCGGCAGTCAGGTATATGCCGCTAAAAATATTTGGGCTGGCGATAACACCATGGAGGAACTTGTAAAGAAAATAGATAAGGGTAAGGCAAGTGATGATAGTATGAATTGGAAAGATTTCAAAAATTCGAAAGTTTTCAAACAAGAAGATAGTGAAACAAAAGAATGTATAGAAAAAAGACAAGACCTTTCAAATAATCTAGCAGATTATGAAGTACTTCATTGCTTTAAAGACTCTGATTACGGGTATAAAAGTTAAGATCCAGAAATCCCTCTACTTTTTTTAATTTCCTTCTATATCTATAATTATAAATTTACTAACACACAGTATAGAAAGTTTAATTATAAAATTCAGATCATGATGGCAATAGATATCACATTTATTAGACACAGGCAAATTATTGATCTTAATTGTTTACGAATATACTAGTACCTATTGATGGATCGGATAATTCTTACAGAGCTTTAGATGCAGCACTACTTCTTTCAGAAAAGTTAGGTGCAAATATTACTGCAATTCATGTGATGGAAGAAGTTCCTATAACACATATTGGATCGGAAAAAATGTTAAACGAACTACTAGAAGCCTACAAAAAAGAAAATCAAGATATACTTTTGAAATGTACAGAAATAGCCAATCAAAAAGGATTAACTATCAAAACCTTTCTTCTTCAGGGTAATCCTGCTTCTGCAATTTTGGATTATTACAAAAAAGAGAAATTTGACCTTGTAATCATGGGAAGTCGAGGACTAGGAAAGTTTAAGGAGTTAATACTTGGCAGTGTCTCAAGCAAGATTGTGCATCACTCTCCCTCTGCCGTATTATTAATAAGGTAATGCTGAATTTTTTGGTGATTATATTTTTATGCCTTAACTTTCCTACTATACCTCGATTACAATGAAACATATAATCATCACGACAATTTGACGGTAGTAAAATGTCCACCGATCTTGATTCTTTTACATCTACTGAAAAAGAGGGTCTGTACAAGGCTGTCTTTTCTCGCAGAGATGTTAGATCTCATTTTATCGACAAAAAGATTCCAGATGATCTGCTTGTAAAAATTCTAAATGCAGCTCATCATGCACCATCGGTTGGCTACTCACAGCCCTGGGATTTTATTATAATAAAGAATAAAGCTACAAGATTAAAAGTTAAGAATTCCTTTATTCTCGAGCGAGAAAAATCTATTTCCTTGCTTGATAACGATTTAGATAAGCAAGATAAATATATTAAATTAAAATTAGAGGGCATTCTAGAATCTGATATTAATATATGTGTGACATACGATCCTGAAAGGTTTGGGCCTTTTATTTTAGGGAGGACTTCAATACCAGAAACAGGCGAATACAGCGTTTGTTGTGCTATACAAAACCTATGGTTAACAGCCAGGGCTGAAGGATTAGGAGTAGGTTGGGTAAGCATACTCTCAATTGACGATTTACGCAAGATTTTGGGAATACCCAACCATGTTAAACCAATAGCGTACCTTTGTCTGGGATATGTCAATAAATTTGAAGATAGACCAGATTTAGAAAGAGTTGGTTGGTTGAAAAGAACGATACTTTCCAAAGTAATTCACTTTGAAGATTGGAATAATACAGAATTAAGTAGTTGGTACGATATAAATAAGATGATACAGAACCTTAATGATAGATGACAGTTCTAATGCAGTTCGAATGCATAATAATCATATTATTAAATAGTAATAACCATAAATTAAAAAATTTTTACGTAGAGAATGTCTACAACCAGCCTCACAGACACATTGAATTAGTTCGTAACAAATACTAAATACATGTGATGACAAAGTAAATCGTTCCTGAATTGGGAGAAAGAAAGAAAGTTAAAAAAATTCTAATTCACCATTCAAGAGATTCCGTTTACAATCAATCCCCGATACGCTAAAATCATTGGGTCCTGGAGTAACAACCGGTGCTTCAGACGATGATCCATCGGGTATAGCAACATATTCTCAAGCTGGCGCAAAGTTTGGTCTTGGGATGTTGTGGATGGCTTTATACCTATTACCAATGATAACTGTCATTCAAGAAATGTGTGCCAGAATTGGTCTTCTAAGTGGAAATGGTTTGGCTACTCTCATAAAGAACAAATATTCTACCAATATTGTTTATCCAATCTCAACGCTTCTTATAATTGCAAATACAATCAACATTGGCGCTGACCTAGGAACCATGTCTGCATCAATTAAGATCTTGTTTCCTCAAGTCCCAGTTGTCGTTACTTCCTTGCTTTTTTCAGGTATTATAATAGCTTCAGAGATTATGTTTCCTTATGACAAGTATGTCACAGTACTAAAGTACTTGGTACTTTCACTTTTTGCATACGTCATAACAGCAATAATTGTAGGAGGTAATGCCATAGAAATTTTTCTTGCAACTATAATTCCTCAAATAAGTTTTACCTCTGATTTTGCAGTGATGTTTGTGGCTGTTATTGGTACTACTATATCACCTTACCTTCTTTTCTGGCAGACATCCGAAGAAGCTGAAGAAGATGTATCAAGACACAAGATAAAGGAGATAGGAAGAGGTAGGCCCAATGTAACTCGAAAAGAAATCAAGTTAATGAAAAAGGACATATGGATAGGCCTATTCTTTTCACTATTCATTATGTGGAGCATAATAGTAACTAGTGCCGGTAGTCTTTACACAAATGGTGTAAATGACGTTCAAACAGCAGATCAAGCAGCACTTGCTCTTGAACCACTAGTCAAAACCTTTCCTCAGGCAGGTGAAATAGCAAAAGCAATATTCGCACTTGGAATCATTGGAACAGGATTATTGGCAATACCCGTCTTGGCTGCATCATCGGCGTTTGCAGTATGTGATACTTTTGGATGGAAGGAAGTGTTAGAAAAGAAATTTAGGCAAGCCAAATCATTCTACTTGATAATTGTAGCTTCTACTTTGATTGGTGTCTGTATCACATTCTCCAATATTAATCCCATTCAAGCTTTGATACTGGTCGCCGTAATCAATGCAGTTGTAACAGTCCCTATTCTTTTTTTGGTAATGAGGATTGCTAATGATAAAAAAATACTAAAAGATAGAACCAATGGTCGATACTCTAACATAGTTGGTTGGGCTACTTTTGCAATCATGACAATTGCTGTTGTTATTATGGCATTTAGTTTAGGTAACGTTTTATGAATAAATAAATAACTAAAATAGTGTTATTAAATTAAATTTACAATAATTTTACAGCGACATACATTTCGGAGGATAATTAAATGATAGATGCATAATGTCAAATTGACCCAAAAGTTTCCGAGACAAATCAGCATTCATGTAACAAATTTACAATCATTACAACTAATTCTTGATATTTTTTGCAGAATTATCTTTGTTTCTAACATGTGCACCAAGTACTTTCTTTATAGTTTTGGTAACAATGGGGAGAATTCTGGGATCATCAACTTTTGGAATTATGTAATCATCTTTAAGATGAACCTCTTCAACTATACTTGCAATAGCATATGCTACAGATACAAGCATAAACTCACTTAGATTCTTCGCTCTAAGATCCAGTAACGCTCTGAATATTGATGGAAACACTACCGCATTGTTTATCTGATTAGGAAAATCAGATCTGCCTGTTGCAACAATTCTTGCTCCATATTCTAACGCATAATTAGGAAGTATTTCAGGATCCGGATTACTTAGGGCAAATATTATTGAGTCTTGATTCATGGACTCTATCATTTGTTTATTCAAAATATCTGTCTTTCCAGAAACACCAATAAATATATCTGACTCACTAATTACGTCTTGTAAAGTTCCACTTAACTTTCTAATATTTGTGTTAATGGATATCTCTTTCTTGTACGGATTGCGATCGTTAATATCCGCCCTTCCGTCATATATAGCACCTTTAGTATCAGTAACAATAATGTCTTTACATCCTGCCGTCTGCAGAATCTTGAAGATTCCATACCCTGCTGATCCTGAACCTGATATAACAACACGTACTTTCTCTAGTTCTTTTTTTACCAACTTGAGTGCATTTAGGAGTGCTGCAAGAGTAATTATGGCAGTTCCATGTTGATCATCGTGAAAGATAGGTATTGATACTTCCTTACTTAATCTTTCAACTATCTCCAGCACTTTTGGTGATTCGATATCCTCTATATTTATTGCACCGAAATTTGGTTGTATTATTTTAACAAATCTGATTATCTCTTCTTTGTCTTGCGTGTTAATGCATAGTGGAATTGCATTTATATCTCCTAACGCTTTGAATAAGACAGATTTTCCCTCCATTATTGGCAGGGCACCTTCTGGGCCTATGTTGCCCAATCCAAGAACTCTCGTCCCATCACATACTATTGCTACATTATTCCATTTCGATGTATAATCATAAGCTAATTTTTTACGATTACTAATTTCTAAGGCTACATATGCTACACCCGGAGTATAAATTAGTCCTAGCGTTCCCTTTTCTTCAGACGCATTGTCTAAAGAAACCCTACTTCGAATTTCGATCTTTCCCTTCAACATTCTATGAAGGCTAATTGCATCATCCCTTAATGTCAAATGAATTCAATTATGAATCCAATTATATTTTATTTTGTTTTTTAGTACATTCAATTCAATTTTCTTTATCTTATTGCAAGTTTATGGATGGAAAGGAAGAAGATTCAGCCTCCCCCTCTCGGTCAAGTTATACATATTTTATAAATCATAATTTTGAACTTTCACAAATGTCTATCCACAAAGTTTCAATGAGAAATAAACAAATGAATAAAACAGAATTGGAATCACAATATATTGTTAGAGCCGGAAATGAACACGAAACTGAGAGAAAAATCAGCGATTCTATTGAGCATGAAATCGAATGTCCAAGGTGCTATAACATTATGACCTTATGCTCGGACTTTGATAGTCTGTATTATCTTTGTGAGGAATGTGATTTCTCCTTGTATACCTTAAAGTAATTCTTGTAGATGGTTATTTCGAAGTATCAAAATAATAAATATTCTGATGTTAATATCAACATAATCACAATTCCCTATCAATAATGGGCCGTAAGAAAAATCGTTATTTCAAGTACAGGCCATATTTCCAATCAGACAACTCCATTTCTTTTATGAATGAAAGCAAGAGATCCTCTAGCATTTGTAGAATTTCATTACCCTTTTTGATACTTGCTTTTTGAGGAGCACCGGTGGCTCCAGTCGGAGTTAATTCATTAAATTTCCAGAATATTCTGATGTTTTCAGGTAGTTTTGGAATAACCTCATTTGGTGCAGACCCCATGTTTACTAAATCTGGGCGAACTGCAAGAATCGCAGAGGTTTCTGCTTCACCACCATGACCAAGTCCACTCCAAACTTCAAAAAGATCTTTTTTTAACTGGCCTACTAGGATCCACCACGATTCCAGACATGCTATTGTCATCTCAGGATGATTGTTTTTTATAGATCTGGCTGCAATCTCAATTGGTCCAATATTTCCATCATGGCCATTTATTATAAGTACACGTCTTATCTTATTCTGAATAAGACTTGAAAGTAGATCCGAAATTACACCTACCAGGGTTTCTGGATTAATTCTCATAGTCATCTGAAATTGGTCATGATGTAAACTGACTCCGTATGGAATTGCAGGAAGAACAATAACATTATTGACCTTGGTAGCAAGTCTTTTTGCAATTTCCGTCGGGAAAATA
>JAATVL010000192.1 GCA_014523525.1 Nitrososphaerales archaeon TH703
AACTACTTCGGCGCCACCAAGTTCTTCTTTCTTGAGAGTAGCTTTACTTGTTGCAATTCTCTCTGTCGCATAATTGGAAAGTATTTTTACTATAACTTTACCATTTGTCTTTCTTTCTATTTCAGGACCCAATAGTTCGCACATTGAATTTATGGTATTAGCACCCATCGAATCCTTACAATCAACATACAGTTCTGCAACAAGCATTTTCCCGTTCTCAATTTCATTTTTAACCACTCTTGCTTTTAGATCCAATGCCTTGACATTTTTTGAACAGGAATTTGCACTAGTGAGTAGAGACCCCTTGTTCTTTGAGATAATGCGCATAGCTTTCTTGATATCTAACAGGTTAGTAATCTGAATCTGGCCCCTCATTATAGAACTGTCAGCACTTGCCTTAAATCCTCCAGTAGACTTGGCTAGTTTTGCAGCATGACTCGCGGCCGCGATAACAGACGGTTCTTCAATGGCCATAGGAACCAAGTAGTCTTTTCCATTTATTACAAAATTCATTGCTATCCCAAGGGGAAGTGAAAAAAATCCTATTGCATTTTCTACCATTCTGTTGATTTTGTCAAAAGGCAACGCTTCATTTACAGCACTCGAAATTTCATTTTTTGTAAGATTGGTTTTTGAAGCAATTAACGATAATCTTTGGTCAAGATTCATCTCATAGAATTTCTTTTCTCTATTCATTGGTACGACTACTATGATCTTGTGAGCCTTAATATTTTGTCATCACCCTGTTGCGGCGATCCGCTCCCGTCAGTATTACTAGTAAGAACATAAATTGATCCATCTGCAGATTCAACTACATCCATAAGGCGACCATAGCCAACAAGGATAGTGTTTTGACCCCCAGTTTTAAGATCAATTTCTCTCAAATGTGATCCCTTTAGTGTGGCGACGATAAGATGATCCTTGTATCCCAACTTATTCGATGAGGCAAAGGTAATTCCGGAAGGCTCTAGGGATGGATTAAAACAAACCAAGGGCGGAGTGTTTTTAGTATTTTTACTGCATTCTCCATCCGGCCAACCATAATTTTTGCCAGGTGATATTAAATTTATTTCGTCACTACCTGCTGCCCCCTGATCAGAAGCATACAGCTCACCACTATCAGGATCCCATGCTAATCCTTGCACATTCCTGAAACCATATGCATATACTGAGGAATTTGAAAATGGATTATCTTGTGGAATAGTTCCATCTTCATTAACACGGAGAATTTTTCCTGCCAGAGAACTCAAGTCCTGAGATAATTCTGGAACTGAAGCATCTCCTGTTGATACATATAATTTTTCATCCGGACCAAATTTAATACGGCCACCATCACGAAACTCACTTCCAGGAATGCCATCCAGTATTGTCCTAGAATCAATTATTCTATTCTTGTTTTCTTTGAGCATCAAAACTTTATTGAATAATCCTGTGTTGTTTGAATATGTGTAATATACATAAAACAAATGATTCTGCGTAAAGTTTGGATGTAATGTAAGACCCAACAAGCCGGCGTTCCCAAGATTTTCAACTTTTATATCGCCTACCGGTTCTGCTAAAAGAGTACCATTCTCAACAACTCTGATACTTCCATGTTTTTCTGTGAAAAAAATTTTTCCATCCTCAGCAATATCAAAAGATCTTGGAGCTTCTAATCCTTGTGCAATGATTTCTACTCCTTTAGTATTTATCAGATTACTTGAATTCGATACTGGTGAAGGTAATGGAACCACTGTTTCAGAAGGTGAAAATTTCATAGTTAATATGCTTACAATTATTATAAGAACTGAAGGGATAACAAGTCGAAGTAGTTGTCTTCTTTCCATGTCCTGCATTAGATTTGATTTTTTATAATTCTATTCAATTGTTATTTGATTACGTCCTTAGAATAGCTACTTGGAAACTATCTGACAAAGCATAACGCAGATGAGGAGATTTGAACTCCTGCTCGCCCGAAGGCGAATCGGCTTTCTTTCGGCCAAACTCAAGGCCGACGCATTATTGTGTTCTTAATTCTAAGAAGACCACTCTGCCACATCTGCTTGAGCTTCTAGGACTATTTCTTATTTTTATTTGTTTAAATGGACTGTAAATAAGTAGATCTAGACGTTTTAATTATGAATAGCATTTATTTCGTATGATAGTAATTGCTAGCGTAGTGAATCATAAATGATACCAATTAATAAACCACAACTTGATGATACTGAAAGAGAAGAAATTCTTAAGGTATTGGATGAAGGAATTTTAACTTCTGCTTCTAATTTTGGCGGGAAAAGGGTTCAAGATTTTGAAGGGTTACTGGCTAATTTCTTACATGTCAAGCATGCTGTTGCGGTAAATTCTGGGACTGCGGCTTTACATGCCTCTATTCTTGCCGCTGGGATTAAAGAAAGCGATGAAATTTTGATTCCTTCATTTACATTTGTTGCAACTGCAAATTCAGTTGCCTGTACAGGAGCCAAACCTGTCTTCGTGGATATTGAAAAAGAAACCTATACAATAAACCCTCTCGATCTAGAAGAGAAGATTACCAAAAGAACAAGGGCAATAATCCCAGTTCACCTGTACGGTCATCCCGCAAAGATGGATGAAATACTCGAAATTGCAAGCAAGCATTCGTTATTGGTAATTGAAGATGCATGCCAGTCCTTAGGATCTTCTTACGATGGAAAACAGACTGGGACACTTGGTGAAATGGGATGCTTTAGCATGTACGCATCAAAAGTCTTAACTTCAGGAGAGGGAGGCGCAATCACTACCAATAACGATGACTTTGCAGCCAAACTGAGAATGATAAGAAATCATGGAATGGTAAGTGGATATGATACACGAATAATTGGATTCAATATGCGATTACCAGAAATCTCTGCAGCAATTGCAAAAACTCAGATGAAAAAAATTCAATCCATGTTGGACAAAAGAGCAATTAACGCAAAAAAACTAGGAGAACTATTAACTAATAAAGTTGACAACCAGGATATGATTCTTCCACAAGAAAATCCAAGAGTAATATATAATTGGTATCTATATACCGTGGCCTTCAATAATTATCGAAATAAAGTCAAAAAATTACTAAATGAGAACGGAATCGGTGCAACCATCTATTATGATCCTCCAGTTCATCAAACTCCATATTACTCAAAATTTCATAATGGGGAACTTAAGATAACAGAATGGGCTTCGAGAAGCGTTCTTTCGTTACCCGTACATCCCTCAATAAGAGAAAATGACATAAATTTTATGGTAAGTAAAGTTGGAGAAGCCCTAAAGTCCTAGATAGGATTTCAGCTAATATCAATAAATCTTCAAAGTAAGGCTTACGAAATTTTATTCAATTTCATTCTTAGATAATCAAGGTTGGCAATATGCATCATGCTTACCTTTACACATATGGTTTATATAATATTCAGACAAAGATCAAAATGATAAACATGCCTATAGATCCGGACTTTCCAAAAAATCATCAAGTCACTGGTAAAATACAACTTGCAGATGGTGAACATTTCCATTTTATGTGGGGACCTGGAAAACTACAAGAAGCTGCAGAAAATGAAGAAGTAAAGGCCGCCTATGCTGCAAGGGGTGAACAAATAGTACCTCTTGGTGTGAGCGGGACTATGGTAGCAGTTGATTGGGATTCATGTGTTGCAGACGGAGCTTGTATCGAAGCTTGTCCTGTACAGGTATTCCAATGGTATAGAACAGAACATGATGTTCCTGCTACAGAGGCAGTAAAACAGACATGGAATGGTACTGGCAAGGACGTCAAAGACGAACGTAAAGATTATACCGATAAGGCAGATGCAATTCGTGAACACGACTGCATTTGGTGTATGGCCTGCGTTTCAGTTTGTCCGCCACAAGCAGTTAAAGTAGATCAAGCTTCACTTGAATTTCATGAAAAGGCTTCAGGTACATTCAATGAAGCTTTGTCAAAGGGTAGTGCACCTCCACCACATGCACACTAGGTAATCTTTTCCTCATTTTTTCCAAAAAATATATTTTTATTCCTTTTTGTTATTCTTTAGCTAAATTTCCATGAAGACAAAAGTTGATAATTTCTGATTCATATATGGGAATTTTTATACCCAGAGATTTTTCGTATAGAGTGTTAAACTTTATAAACGGAAAAACCAACTTGCCGTTCACCCAAAAAGACGAATTAGTTGCTTCCTTTTACATTTTTGGTAAGGATCACAGAGTAAATGGGCAACTGGAAATTACCAATGTTAAAGATATAGCAAGAAAAACGATGGACCAAGTTGCAAGCCAGGTTAGAATTTATGCAAACAATCCTATTAATATGAACCAAGAAATGCTGAGAGAGAATTTCAACAAAAGATCAATGCAAATTTTGATTGATTCAAATAGTAAGAATAGCAATAAGAAAGTGAATTTTGATATAACTAAAAGAATATCAAAAGATCCAACGATTCTATCAGAATGTTATGCATGGCATCTTGCCTACTACAAACAAGATTACTTTTTCAAGTTATTCAATCCTCTTCAAGGTATTGATTTACCTGCAGATCTAGTAGAACAACTAGAAGGACGTATGCTCTTACTTGGGTTTAACGTTAAGGATTCTGCTAAATTGCCTTATGATGATCCAATTATACCGTTCTTATATTGGCTTAAGGAATGGGCCAAATAATAGAAATTTCATGATAGCATGGCAGCACAGATATCCTTCTATCTAATTAGAATTGTTCTCTTTTCTTATTGATATATTACATCAGAATAGATCCTTCCAGTAGTGTTAACATGACAAATTAGCATGTAATTTTCTTTCATGATAAAGAACATTAAAGCCTTCATTGTATCCAATAGTATGCATAAGGTAGATAAATCGTATGAAAGCCTCCTAAGTAGAATTCAGGGAGATTTGGCTAATGCTTCAAAGAAGGATTCAGCAAGACTTGAGATTCCTAAGCCTCAAATTATCTGGGTAGGTCAACGAACAATTTTTAGAAATTTCATGGAATTTCCTAAGGCATTAAGGAGGGAACCTGAAAAGCTATTACTTTATTTGAATAAAGAGCTTGCATCTGCAGGATATATTGCCGGTGAAAGGGTTATTTTTCTAGGTCGCAAGGAACCGTCATCTTTTGGAGCTCTAATGGAAAGGTACGTAAGGGACTATGTCATATGTCCTGTCTGTCAAAGTCCAGACACAAGAACGGAAAAAACCAAAAAATTAGGCTTTCTTGTATGTGAGGCATGCGGTGCAAGATCATCAATCAAGGGAAATTATGCCTAGCAGTATTTCCGTAGGACTTACAATTGGGTGGTCCACTTTGATGGTACACTAGTCAAGATCAAAATCCTCACACACTAATCGCACAATGATAATGTCTTGGCTTTATTTGTAATTCATCAAGCATTATAATATACACAGAATGTAGAATAAGACTACTTGATATAATTGAAAAATATAGGTAATTTCAAAATCATGCTAAATGTATTAATCATAGTGGCAATTTTGACATACCCCGAATCTTTTTCTGAATTCAATATCTTGACTCAAGAAAATGGCCAGAATATCTTACAGATATGCTGTACTTGGGGTGAGAGACTAAATAATGGTGTATTGACATTTCATACCGACAATAATAATCACCAGAGAGATACCTTGGTAAGAGATTCTTTTGAGGAATGGAATTCCAAGCTGGAGAATTTGAAATTCATGGAAGTTAAGGATGCATCCAATGCAGATGTTCTAATCATTTTTGAACATAAAGGTGAAGAAACTGTCGGTCAAACTACTAGCGTTCTGGATGAAAAAGGCTTCATAAAAAGCGTCAAAATACGTATTTCTGTAAATTTTAATGAAAAAAAGATCAATGAAGATACACTGAGTCTTGTATTGAAACATGAAATAGGCCATGCCCTTGGACTAGCACATTCAAACTTTCATGATCTAATGAATCCAATTGTCAATTATCAAAATAAAGCTATTACCAAATGTGAGATTGATGCAGTTAAACTAGCAAATAACTGGAAATTGATAGAAAATCTACAGGAGCCAAAATTGCCAAAACTACCAATAGAAAAAACTGTCGACTGTAATTCAGTAGAAATGTAGCAAATCAAAGACACAAGTTCCTTTCTTAGTTTTGACATTATCTATTATTCGAATATAATTTAGGTTTTTGATTCAGCCGGTTCAAGTCGTATATTTTGATTTAATATTAGTACACAGTCTGTATAACAAAGAATATTTGCCAGGTGCATAAATATTAGGTTAATACTTGCTTAATAGGTTTAGAGAAAAATTAGTTCCCATTACAACGCTAATAGGAAATAATTTCGGTTCACTTGGTTTATCACCAACGTTTTGGAGTATGATTGCATTTGCATTCGCGATATTATCAAGCATTTTCTTTGGTCTTTCAAATTTTTTAAGTGAACAGGGTATAGTGTTTCCCTCTCAAATATTTGCAAGTATTATGCTTCTTATTTCGGGCTTCTTTGACATTGTGGATGGAAGTGTAGCCCGAGTATCTAAGAGATCTACCTCCAGAGGTGCGTTTCTGGATTCTAATTTTGATAAAATTTCTGAAGCTCTAATTTTTATAGGAATAGCAATTGGCGGCCTATCAAGTCCTATTTTAGCAATGATTGCTCTGTCAACGTCTATTCTCGTTAGCTATATTAGAGCAAGAGCAGAATCATTGGGTATAGAGCTTAAAGGTGTAGGAATAGGAGAAAGAGCTGAAAGGTTGCTAATCTTATCAATATGCGGTCTTATTCCAATTTCAGGATCGATTCAGTGGGGAATTATAATTATTATTATACTCTCAAGCTTTTCCTTTATTCAAAGATTTTGGTTTGTTCTAAAGAGGATATAACGCTATATTTTATCCAAGTCTTCCTGTCCTTCTGCGTTCCATTTCTGATCTTACTTTTACTATTCCTCTATGTACAGCGCAAGAAACACAGTAAAATTTGACATCCATTGAAGGTGCAATATATGCTCCTTGAGCTCTTAATTCCTTTGCCAAAGTGGGTTCTACTAATGTAATTCTACCAGTAATTTTTTTTGCCTTATCCCTAGGAACCATAGCTCCGCACTGACTACAATGAACTGTTCCTGAGCTTCCTTTCCCACCTTTCGTGCGTCCTCTGCTTGTCCTTTTCTTTGGCATCATACAAATACAATATGTTAATCTTTTAAATCTTCTGATGCTACCCAAGTCAACATTTATCAAAGCAATAGAATTAATGATGGTATTCCACGATGAAGGTCGCTATACTGTCTAATCTGGTCGTAGACAAGATTGTTTCCAGAGATACGAAGTCAAGTCAAAGCTTAGGTGGACCCGCAGCTTATTGTGGTATAACTGCAAGTAAATTTGGTTTTGACACGACGCTCTTTACTCATTTTGGAAAAGATCTTGATACCAAGTATCTTGAATATCTAAAAAAGCAGGGAATTTCTTTCAATGTCACTAATTCTCTAGATCTGCCAACGACGAGATTCATTTTAAGGAACTTTGAAAATGATCGCGAATTAATCCTCGAGTCAAAATGTAGTGCATTAGATATCGAAGAAATGAAATCAGCGAAATCAGATTGCTGGATAATAAGTCCAGTTTTTGATGAAGTGTCTCTTGATATATTACAATATCTTGCATCATCAAGAGAAAAAAATCAGTTTATTATACTGGACCCACAGGGTTATACAAGATCTGTTGATTCCGCTGGAAGAATATCAATAAGAAGTAATATCGATATACCCATCAATAATGTAAATGGAATAAAACTAAACAGTAAAGAAATAACCTGCTTTACAAATGGTCTTCAGGGTATAGATGGGATGAAAAAAATTCATACCAAGTATAAAATAGATTATGTATTATACACAGAGGATCAGAATATCCATCTTCTTGAAAGGGATAGACGGTATTGGTTAAAATTACCCAAGATTGATACTCCTGACTCAACAGGATTAGGAGATATCATAGCTTCATCATTTGCGTGCACTATTGTAAAAGAAAAAGATTCCGTATGGGCATTTTGTTTTGCAGCGGGAGCTCTAACGGCGGCACTCCAAACAAAAGAAGTTGGAATTAAAAAAATACCCTCCAGAACGGCAATAGAAGAAAATGCTTCATATTATTACAATATAATGAATTATGAAATTCTTTAGCAAAATCATAAATCACGTTTAAATTTGAGTATCTGTTGACTTTTAATAATTAAAATGAAAGTGGCTATCTCAAGTCTAAGCTTCAGGGATGATAGTCTAATAAGCAAAATCAAGAAAATTCTAGACGATGAAAATATCGATTCAGAGATAATAAAAAGATCCGATAAAGTGATGAATTCAAATGTGGATATTGTAATTACTGCTGGGGGAGATCGAGCTATACTTGATTATTCGCATTATGTTAAAGATTTCTCTGTCCCCGTACTTGGAATATATGAATCAGATTCAACCGGTTTCTTAGGTCAAATTGATGTCAGTGATTTAAAAAAATCTATAGGTAGAATAAAAAAAGGCGATTACGAAATAGATAATGTATGCAGACTTTCAGTTAATGTAGATGGTAAAGAAGTTGAACCGGTACTAAATGATATTTCTCTCTTTCCAAGAAAAAGTGCAACCCTAATGGAATACATATTGAAAATTAATGGCAATGATATCTGGCATGATAACAGTGATGGAGTTATCATTTCGACTCCAATTGGATCGACTGCCTATTGTATGTCCGCAGGAGGCCCAATGGTTTTGCAAAGGTCGCAGGTATTTGTCATTGTTCCAGTTAATTCTATGGACAATACTCGCAGACCTCTTATAGTCCCCAATACCGATAGATTGGAAATTGAAGATATACTCAGCAGGTATCTGTGTGAAGTAATCCTGGATGGAGGAAAAAGGGTAGCTGTCAGAAAAAACATTGTATGTGAAAAACATGAATTCCCAGCAAAATTTGTGAGATTGATTAAGGATTCTCCTATGGATATTATTGCTAAAAAGGTAAAGCTGGCAGGAGATTTACTCGACATGCCGCCAAGTGCCAAATTGATTTTAAAAACACTTGAATACGAAGGTGAATTGAGTCAAAAGGATCTGAGCAAGAGAACGATGCTTCCAGAGAGAACTATAAGATTATCATTGAGCCATCTTATCCAGCGCGGATATGTTAGGAAAAAGACCTCCTTACGTGATGCCAGACAAAAAACATATGAGTTAAACCTAAAGCTCTGACTTAGGCGCAAGATGTTATAAACGCCTTAAAAGCTTCTTCTGGTCTACCTGGTATACTGTTAAATTCAGAGTGATACTGGACGGCAAAAAAGAACTTGTTTGAAGGAATTTCAAGAATTTCAATTCTTCTACCCAAATCGGAATGACCTGATAATACCATTCCTTTTTTTTCCATAATTTGTCGGTAGTCCTGATTAAATTCATATCTATGTCTATGTCTTCGTTGGATTTTATTATTCTGGTATATTTTGTCGGCCAATGTCCTGGGTACTATTGTTATATCATGTTTTCCCAATCTCATTGAACCGCCAAGGTTAAGAGCATGTTCCTGTTCTGGCATGAATTTTACCAATGAGTTATCGTCATCGGGGTTAAATTCCTGGGAACTAGCATCAGTTATGGCGCATTGATTTCTTGCAAATTCAATTAAAGATAATTGAAATCCGAAACAAATTCCTAAGAATGGTATATTCTTCTCCCTGACAAAGTTAATTGAATTTATAATTCCTTCACTTCCCCTAGTTCCAAATCCGCCTGGGACAAGTATTCCATCAAACTTGTTCAAAACTTTCACCTCATCCTTACTACCATTTTCAAATTTTTCAGAATCAATCCATTCAACATTTAATTTTCTCCCCAATTTCGCAGATGAATGAAGTAACGCTTGGTAAACGCTGATATAACTATCCGGTAAATTTACATATTTACCAACAATTCCTATGTTGACATTTCCTGAAAAATTAAAGAAAGAATCTGTTATTTTTTCCCACTCAGTCCATCTTATTTTACGGTTTTTCAGTTCAAGCTTGTCCGAGATAACATCAATTATTCCCTGATCTTTTAATATTTCTGGGACATCATAAATCGAAGAACAATCATGACATGATATAACACATTGCTCTTTGATGCTGGCAAACATTGAAATTTTGTGTCTTGCTTCTTTATTCAATGGTTTTTGGCATCTGACCGCTAGGATGTAGGGATGAATTCCAATCCTTCGGAGTTCCTGAACACTATGTTGTGTGGGTTTGGTTTTTTGTTCCCCAACCACATCCAAAATTGGAGCTAAGGTCACATGTATAAATAGTGTTTCTGAATCACCTTCTTCTAACTCCATTTGTCTGAATGATTCTAAAAATGGCAGACTCTCTATGTCACCAACTGTACCACCACATTCAACAACTAAAACATCATAGTCTTTAGCAATGTTCTTCAAACTCTTCTTTATTACGTCAGTCACGTGAGGAATTATCTGAACACATTGGCCCAAATACTTGCCTTCTCTTTCGGCCTTTATTACATCAGAATAGATCCTTCCAGTAGTAATATTATGCCATTTTGTCATAGGACTGTTAAGAAATCTCTCATAATTTCCCATATCCATATCACACTCCCCGCCATCGTCTGTAACAAAGACCTCCCCATGTGCCGTAGGGTTCATCGTTCCTGCATCGTAATTTACATACGGATCAATTTTCGTACAGGTTACCTTTAAACCAGTTAGCTGCAATAGCTTTGCTACCGAGGAAGCAACTATTCCTTTTCCAAGACCTGACATTACTCCTCCAGTAATAAAAATGAATTTTGGAAATTTGTTACTGGGTTTAATATATTTATACCGCACATTAGACTTTGTATTCTCACCTTTTTAATCGTTTTCAGACTATTTCACAATTTGACAAGGTTAATGGAAATTAACGAATAAAATGTCAACAACATCATAATATGATATTCTTACTTCTTACATGACTAAAACTATCTCAAGGTTGTCCAATATAACCTACATTAGCAAAAAAACTAAGGATTGCATTCACATATTCATTATCTCTGTTAAGATGGTACATTGTATTTGCCATTCGTTTTTCCTTGATCCAATCAATACTGAGTAGGTCTTTTAAATTTCGTTTGATATCTTCCCTTTTTAATCCTGTTCTTTTATGGAGGACATAAATGGTTACCATTTTATTTTCTTCAGCCAATGCTTTAATTATCTTGATTTTGCCTATCGTTCCAATTCCATTTTCTATAATGGTCTTGCTATCAAAATCCATTTATTTTTTATTTATTTGTTGTTCTAATAAAGGTTCTAATTCAACCAATGATGTTATGTTCATTCCAATTTCCTTTAACGATTTCATTTCGATTATTTTTCTATCAAGAAGATCGTTCATGTAGTCCTCAAATTCAAATTTTTTTATCTTATGTTCATCTGCCAGTTCAAGTGCGTAGTTCCTAATTTCCTTGAGTTCAATGTATTGCTTTTTTCTTTTATTTTGCGCTTTTACAATGGCCATCAGTGTGACTAGATGACTCTTGGGAAGTTCTTTTAAATCCTCCATTGTAATCGACGGTTTATTGTAACCATGTACTTTGCGAATTTGGTCTAGTGTGATTCGATCGCTTCCGTTTGCTTCTGCTAGATTGCCTGCATACAAGAGCAGGTCCAAAGCATACCTAACATCCCCTCCTACATGTGAAGATGTGGTTATAAGTGATACTTCATCTATTATATCAGTACCGACAACATTAGCCTTGAATGACTCTGAAGATCTTGTAATGAGAATGTCACTTATTTGTTCTATAGAATAAGGCAGAAATACTATTGGTAGTCTACCTAAAGTACTTAATTCTGAACTGTCAATTTTATCATGAAAATCGGTGCTTCTTGCTATGAAGATAACACCTATAACATTACAGTGCTTTGATAAATCAAATTCATTAAGGCGTGTGAAATCATAAATTATGCCACTATCTTTGTTTGACCTTAACAAAAACTCTATTTCATCCAAAATAATCAAAGTGTATAATTTGTTCTCATACAAGTATGAAAGAAGATATCTTAACATCTCTTCGGCGCTAAGGCCTTGCGATGGAAGTTCTGGAGCTATTTTTTCCAGAAGGAATCTATAAACGGCGTATTTATTGCCCCCGTGTAGTTTTAGATTTATATATGCAACTTTAAGTGTTAATCCAGATTTTTTAAATTCACTTTCCAGTGTGTTTGAAAATTTTAATATCGTAGATGTCTTTCCAATTCCTGACCTTCCTACTATTTGTGGAGTCGAAAATAAGAATTCATCGGGTTTGATGTATGAGTCTTTAAACATCGTTACAAGCAACGACATCTCTTCCTCCCTATGGTGAAGCTCATCAGGTATATATCTTGGCGATAATTTAGATCTATCAAGGAATATCTTACTATCTGACAATTCTCAAGTAAACTGATAGAATGATCATAATATATTTATTAATTAATTATTTATTTTGTGCTCATTCCATAATGAATCATCTTTTCCATTATTGACTTATGATCGAGATATCTTTTCACCGGTTTAATATCTCCTAAATAGACCAGATAAATTTCCATCTGATGATTTAGTAATATAGTTATATCATGAAGTATATACCACGTTTATTA